>JAHECG010000107.1:1600-8253 GCA_024641855.1 Betaproteobacteria bacterium
AATTCCATGCAACGTGCCATCGGCGAAACAGAACGGCGTCGCGCCAAGCAGATGGCGCATAACGTCAAACATGGCATCACGCCGATTGGTGTTAACAAACGCATCAAGAATATTATCGATGGCGCTTACGATTACGATGAAGCACAACAGCAGCGCAAAGTGGCGCAACAAGAAGCCGCCTACAATCGCATGAGCGAAAAAGAATTGGCGCGCGAAGTTAAACGGATGGAAAAGGAAATGCTGGAAGCTGCAAGAAATTTAGATTTTGAAACAGCAGCGCAACGGCGCGATCAATTAAAAGCGTTGAAACAACAATTATTCGGTGTGGAAGAGCATGATTAATTTGCCGTATGGGGTAAGCTCATTTCATGTTTTCGATCTTTTGAGGTGCGTGGTACATCGTTTCTAAGAGCGCCAGGAATTCATCCGCTGGTACCGGACGACTGAAAAGATAACCTTGTCCCCAATCACACCCGGCATCCTCTAATGCTTGTTTTTGTGCTTCAGTTTCGATGCCTTCGGCAACCGTGTGTTTGTCGAGGGCGTGCGCCAAGGCAAGAATGGTATGGACGATTGCTCTATCGTCCGACTCTTCAGACACGCCATCGACGAAACTCTTGTCAATTTTAATGGTGTCGGCAGGGATCCGTTTCAGATGGCTCAGGGAGGAATAGCCTGTTCCGAAATCATCAATAGCGATCCGCACGCCAATACGTTTCAAGACACCTAGAACTGCCACAGTGGTTTCCGCATCCAACATGGCAGCACTCTCCGTAATTTCTAATTCCAAACATGCTGGCGGCAGCGCACAGTCGTTCAGAACAGTGGTGACTTTTTCCGTTAGATCGAGATCTTGAAATTGACGCGTGGAAAGATTGACCGAGATGCAAAGCTCGAATCCCAGGTCGAGCCATTCCTTCGCTTGGGCGCAGGCGGTTTTTAACACCCATTCACCTAAAGGGAGAATCAAACCGGATTCTTCGGCAATCGGAATGAATTCGGCTGGGCTGTGCGAGACACCATTGGCTTCGCGCCAGCGTAACAATGCTTCTACCGCAATGATGCGACCTGAGCGCAGATCCACAATCGGTTGGTAGTGAAGTTGGAACTGTTGATTAACGAGGGCATCGTGCATTCGTGATTGCAGTGAGAGTCGTTGCTGTAGGCGCTTACCCAGACCAGCTTCGTAGCAAGAAAATCCGCTGCCGCCGAGACGCTTTGCTTCATACATTGCGGTGTCTGCATGTTTTAGCAGTGTCTCACGATCCAAACCGTGATCAGGGTAACCAGCAATCCCGATGCTACAAGACATTTTTAGGCGCTGTTGCGCCAGGATAAATGGGGCTTCAAAAGCATCGATGATGCGTTGTGCGGAGTTTGTTCCAGCATTCATTGTGCTGTCCGGAAGAATGATCAGAAACTCATCACCACCGAGGCGTGCAAGAATATCATCTCTGCGCAGCACACCCTTGGCGCGCTTGCCGACTTCGATCAGCAGTTGATCACCAATGCCATGTCCGAGTGAATCGTTGATGTCTTTAAATCGGTCAAGGTCAAAATACATGATGGAGAAAGTCCGTCCACTGTGTTTCGAGGCATCGATTTGATTCTCTAGCAATTCTTCTATCCCAGTGCGGTTCGGTAGAGCGGTGAGTGGATCGCTCCTAGCCTGATGCAGCAATTCTTCGCTGTGTAATCGCTCATGAATCCTGACCCAAAATGCGATTGAGCCAAACACGGCGATAAACAATAAAAATATCCCAAGTACGGGACTATTCTGCTTCCACCATTTGTACCAGATATAGTTGTAGGGAACCGAGACATAGGCATACATCGGTAGTGTGGCGAGGTGATTGTAGGTGCCCAAACGCTCTTGTTCTGTAAACATGAGGGGCGAGTAACCGGAAAAATAACCGGTTTGCTGGCTGGGGTTTGCTTGGATTTTTTTGATTAGCGGGCCGTTTAAGCGTTTTAGATAGACTTTGTTCGGGTCATCAATAGGCCACCTAGCCTGTTGAAATCCATCCTCACGCAATAGCCCGACAATACTTCCCGGGGGTAATGATGGATTGCGCATGAAGTACATGCCCGTTTCTAGTGGAATGGCGGCTTGGATTAAAAATAGTGCCTGCCCTTGATCGTCGCGCATGGTGTAGCGAAATGGAAATCGCCATTCGTGAATGACTTGGCCATATTCGGGTTGGCCGACCGTATAGAGCGCCGAGTCTTCCAGTGCGGCTTTAAACGGCTCCAAATATTTTGGGGTACGACGAAAATCCGGCAATGGTGTGCCGGGTTTCGATGCCGTATTTATTAACATGCGTCCGTCGGTATTGAAGACGGCCATCGCTCGGATTTGCGGATAACGAGCTTGGAATTTCAGTAAATAAGGTCGAGCAGCTTCAGGATTGTTGGTGACATCAATGTTCTGTAGCAGTTGCCCTAATGGGTCAAGTCCATGACCTAAATCGTCGAAGTAGGCTTGGGTCGCGGAGGCGAGAAATCCGGAAAATATCGAAAGATTTTCGCGTGTATCGGTCTTTTCTCGATCCCAACTATAAACACCGAGCGTAGCGAAGCTTAATAGCCCTGTGGCTACAAAAGCATAAAAGGCGCGTCTTAATAAGCGAGAAAAGGGTGTCTTAGAGCGGGGCGGCACACTTTATCCAATATATTTCGAATACTCTTCTATCGGCAAATTAGGCAAAGTGTTTAGGTTTAGTGGGGTGATTTCTTTAAGAAATAATTCGTTCCGACACAGAAGTTTGAAACACCAAAAGGCGAATAATTGATTGAGTTAATATGCTCAGACAGATACCATTTAGCGGCAGTTAATTTAGTGTTATAACTTTTTATCTTATTGATTTTAAATGAATAAAATTAAGATTCTATTTGTTTGCATGGGCAATATTTGTCGCTCACCGACAGCTGAAGCCACTTTCCGTAGCCAGGCGGAAACAGCAGGATGGGGCCAATGTTTTCATATTGATTCCGCTGGAACGCATGATTATCACATTGGGGCCTCACCGGATGGACGTGCCCAAGCGGCTGGTAAAAAGCGCGGCTACAATTTATCAAATTTGCGTGGCCGACAAATCGGCCCACGGGATTTTATCGAATTCGACTACATTTTGGCGATGGACATGGATAACTTGTCGCGCATGCAAGCGAATTGCCCGGATGAGCATGCGCATAAATTGGGTTTGTTTATGCAGTACAGCAAAAACTTTATAGAGCGTGAAGTGCCGGATCCTTACTATGGCGGCGGCGCTGGATTTGAACGCGTTTTAGATATGGTGGAAGATGCGGGTCAAGGATTCATTGATCACTTGGCGCACACAAAAAATCTGAAACCAAAGCCCTGAAATAAAAACGCCGCACAATTGTGCGGCGTTAGTTTGGTCTGATACGTAATTCCTTTTAAGGATTGTTACGTGTTTCCACTTGCTGCATCGGTTCGTTGGATACGCTTTGCTGTTGTGCCCAGGCAGGCTTAGGACGCGGCCCACGCGGGGCTTTAGGCGCTTCTTCCATCACTGGCACTTCTGCAACTTTGTCGCGGCTAGTCTCGATCATGACGAGGCCTACGGCTTCCAGATTGACAGGTTCAATCTTCGGCGTAGGAATCGGCGCCGCTTCCATAACAGGAGGAGTTGCCGGGGTAGAAACTGGTGCCGGAGCGGCTGTAGCCGTTTCGACTTTTGGTTCCTCAGCAACGACGGGCGCCACGACAACAGGAGCGGGTGCCGGTTCAGGAGCGATGAAGGGTAATTCGCTCTGATTTGTTTGGCTGATCACGACTGGTGCCGGCGCTTCAATGTTGGCGTGCATCACTTCAGCTGAAGCAGTCTCAATAGCCGCTGGTGCGGTTTCCGCAGTGGCTTGTGGTGTGCGCTCAGCACGTGGTCCACGACCACGGCCACGATTGCGCTCACCACGTTCAGGGCGTTCAGCGCGCTGCGTAGGTGCTGCTTCTGAAGTTTGTGATTCCGCGCTTGTGGCAGCGACTTCACGAACTGGTTGCGCTTCGCGCTCTGGACGCTCGCCACGCTCTCCGCGATCGCGACCACCACGGCCACGACGACCACGTTTGCTGCGTTCTTGCCCTTGTCCCTCGGTCAATGCACCAATTTCAGCCGGTTTCTCGGCTGGCGCTGCCTTTGCTGTTTCGTTACGCGGTGCTGCTGCTGGGCGCGGTGTGTTTTCTGAGCGTCCTTGGCCACGGCCGTCGCGACGGTTATTGCGGTCTCGTCCATGGCGTGGACCACGATCGCGATCCCCACGCGCATTGCCACGTTTCGGTGCGGGTGCCGCGACTTCTTCTTTCTTTTCGGCAAACAGGCCGGATAACCATCCGCCCATCTTGCCTAAGAAACTAGCTTTCTCCGGTGCAGCGGCCGCCACTTGTAAAGGTGCAGGCTGGGTCGGGGTGATGTCGCGCACGACGGCGATTTGGCGCGGTTTGGCGGAGTCACCATTGGTGTCAGCCGCTACTGAGCCTTGTTCCGGCGTGGCAGCCAGCTCATAGCTGGGCTTGTCGATTTCCGCGACTTCATCTGACTTCAGGCGTGTTACGGTGTAATGCGGTGTTTCTAAATTCAGATTAGGAATCAACACCACGCTCACTTTGAAGCGAGCCTCGATCTTCCAAATATCGGCGCGTTTTTCATTCAACAGGAAGGTTGCCACATCCACCGGAATTTGCGCATGAATCGCTGCGGTGCTTTCCTTCATGGCTTCTTCTTGGATGATGCGCATGATGTGCAGGGCCGTGGATTCAGTACCGCGAATATGGCCAGTGCCGTTGCAACGTGGGCACACCGCATGGCTGGTTTCACCCAGGCTAGGTTGCAGGCGTTGGCGTGACAGTTCCAGTAAGCCGAAGCGTGAAATCTTGCCCATTTGCACGCGAGCACGATCCAAGTGCAGGGCATCGCTTAAGCGTTTCTCTACTTCACGCTGGTTACGGTTGCTTTCCATGTCGATGAAGTCGATGACGACCAAACCACCCAAGTCGCGCAGACGCAGTTGGCGGGCAATTTCGTCGGCCGCTTCGGAGTTCGTGCGTAATGCTGTTTCTTCGATATCCGCACCGCGCGTGGAGCGGGCAGAGTTGACGTCGACTGAGACCAAAGCCTCGGTATGGTCAATCACAATCGCGCCGCCGGAGGGCAGGGTAACTTCGCGCGAATAGGCCGATTCGATTTGATGTTCGATCTGAAAGCGTGAGAACAGCGGCACATCATCTTTATACAGCTTGATGCGATTCACATTGCTGGGCATCACATGGCTCATGAACTGGTGCGCTTGATCGTAGATTTCTTCGGTATCGATCAGGATTTCACCAATTTCAGGATGGAAGTAATCGCGAATGGCGCGGATCACTAGGCTGCCTTCTTGGTAAATCAAGAAAGTGCCTTTTTGTGAACTGGATGCGTCTTCAATGGCTTGCCACAGATTCAGCAGGTAATTGAGATCCCACTGTAATTCTTCGAAATTGCGACCAATGCCTGCGGTACGTGCAATAACGCTCATCCCTTGAGGCACATCCAATTGCGCCATCTGGTCGCGTAATTCGTCGCGTTCTTCGCCTTCAACGCGGCGTGAAACACCGCCGCCACGCGGGTTGTTTGGCATTAACACCAAATAGCGGCCGGCCAAGCTGATGAAGGTAGTGAGGGCGGCACCTTTATTGCCGCGCTCGTCTTTTTCAACTTGGACGATGACTTCCTGACCTTCTCTCATCGCCTCTTGAATGCTGGTGCGACCAACATCAACGCCTTGTTTGAAGTAGGCGCGGGCAATTTCTTTAAAGGGGAGGAAGCCGTGACGCTCGGCGCCATAATCGACAAAGGCTGCTTCGAGGCTGGGCTCGATGCGGGTAATAATACCTTTGTAAATATTGCTCTTGCGTTGCTCTTTGGTAGAGGATTCGATATCGAGGTCGACCAGCTTTTGACCATCGACAATGGCTACGCGCAACTCTTCAGCTTGCGTAGCGTTAAACAACATGCGTTTCATTTTAGTCTCCCGCGCTCTTTTCACGGGTCGACAAACAGCACCGTTTACGCGGCGCTTTGGCGTGGTCAGTTAGAACATCAGACCGGTAATTGAGAGTTTCGCCATCCTAAATATATAGTGTTTGTCAGTTGTTGAAGCGTGCGGGAGGACTTTTGAAATCAGCGGGCTGCTGTGGGTATCTTTCATATCCGAATGCGAGCGGGCTAGGTTTTTCATCTCGTTAGCTTCACTCCGGCGTTACATCGCCGAAGCTTAATCCATGTACTGTGAGCGCGTAATTCAAGTACTATCGCTGCTTTTGTTTTTGATGGTGAGCGAGATAACCATTTTGTTCGACTAGGTCTATCGGACGAGGGGCTTAGATGACTGTATTTAAGCTTGCCGTGCAAGCTGCGTCAGAAAGCCAATCTGCTATGCAATTAAAAAACCACATGCACCGACCACATACAATAGAACCGAAGCCGTCCGGTGTTGGTCTCGAACGCGCCTTCGACGCGGTCCGCAGCCAAAACTGGATTGGGCAGTATAAGCATAATGAATGATTTAGGCAAAGAATCCGTTACTTGGCTTGAAGTTGACGAATCCTCGGCTGGGCAGCGGATCGACAACTTTTTGGTGCGGCATCTGAAAGG
>JAHECG010000108.1 GCA_024641855.1 Betaproteobacteria bacterium
TGCGGCCACCGAGGTTCTTGATGTTCTCGGCAGTCAGGTTGGCGATGGTGCGCCCGGCCAGAGTGCCACTGTTGATGATGTCGCCCGTGATATTCAAGTTCAGCGTGTTGCCGGCGATCAAAGAGCCGGAGCCGTTGAGGTCGCCGTCGCGTACTCGTACATAAACTTGCGGCACCAGGGCCAGCGTGGTTTGGCCGTTGGGCAGGGTGATGGATTTTTCTACCAGCCAGACGATGTCGCTGGTGAGTGCGGCCATTTGCTCGGCGGTCAGCGCAACACCCAGGCGCAGGTTCAAGCTGCTGGCGACAGTGGCGCCGTTGCTCAGCAGCGCTTGGTATTGCGCTTCGTCGGCGGCGTAACCATCAAGGAAGCGCCTCCCGGTGAGCTGGGCGACTTGTTCGCGCACTAGGCGTTGCTCGTAAAAACCATCGCCCAAGCGCTGTTGCGAGGCGGAGGGATCGAGGTTCAGCAGTTGCAGTAGGTAGTTGGAAGACAAGAACGTGCGCAGGTTGGTAAAGCTTGGGTCGGTCTCGATCAGGTAGCCGTTGGGCGCACTGGGGTTTGTGTTGAATAGGCTGTTGGTGGGTAGGGTGATGTTGACGCTGATGTTGCGCACATTAATCGTGGCGGTATCCGTACCATTTGGCGTCTGGGTGACACTGTTGATGGTAAGTGCAGTGACGTTTGTGCCGCTGCCGCTGGGTGCGGTGTTGCCTTGATATACGGCGGGGCCGACGCTGATGGCTTGGATGGTAGCAGGCGGTGTATAGGCGGTGATGCTGATACCTTGATTGTCGCGACCTTTTTGTCGGTCACGATAAAAATTGGTGGCGCTGCCGATATCGCTGATGGTGCGCTCACCGGCTGCTTCGGTGTTGGTTAGTGTCCCGATATTACCGATGAGGTCACCCCCAGCTTGGATGGTGCTCTTGTCGTTGAATACGCTATTGGCGGTGATGCTAAGCGCGCCACCGGCAAGGATCTGCCCGGGTGCGGTGCTCAGGATCTGCGTCTCGCTGGTGAGGCGGTTGTAGTTGTAGCGGATGTAATTGTCGCTGGTGCCTTCCGGGGTGATGGCCTGCAGCAGGCCGTCGGTAGCGCCGTTGTTTTCATAGGCGGGCGCAGGCGACAGGTAGCGGTTGGGCGAGCCGCTCAGTTGCAGCTCGGTGATGGTTTCGTTTCCGGTCTGGGCGACTTGCGTGCTGAAATGTTCATTGGTGTTGTTGATGGTCTGGGCGTTGATGTTGAGATTGCCCAACGCTTCGATAGTGGCGCTGTTGTTGTTGAGCGTTCCGGCCTGGCCAGTGGCTTGGCGGTTGGCGTCCAGGCTGCCGCCGATGGCCGCATCACCCAGGCTGAACAGGATCGCGCCTTCGCGGTTGTTGATAGTGGTCGCGCCGATGTCCAAGCGATTGCGCGCGGCGATTACGGGAGCCACATTGCCTTCGGCTTCGTTGTTGATGGTGGTGGCGGCAATGGATACATGGTCGCCGTAGATGCGTCCGGTGCCGAGATTATTCAGCGTAATGGTGTCGATGGCGGTATCCACGCCGTCGATCAATCCACGATTGATGAGCGTGTTGGGCGATGTGGCGGTGAGTTGCACAGTGGGTGCGCTGATGTTGCCCATGGCTTGGTTGGCGAGGGTGGCTGCTTTGAGGTTGAGCGTGTCGCCAGCGGTCAAAACGCCCTGGTTATCCAGTTTGCCGACGGTCTCTAGCCTAGCCACGCCGTTGGCTTGCACGCTGCCGGTGTTGGTGAAGTCTGCATCGATCTTAGCCGTGAGATCGCTCAAGCTAAGCACTTGCCCGTCGCCGCTCAAGCTGCTGCTATCGATGTTTAAAGTATTGCCAGCAATCACGATGCCTTGGGTGTTGGTAATTGCCAGCGTCTTGGCGGCCTTGGAGTCGATCAGGCTGACGTCGTTGCCGGAGATCAGGCCTTGGCTGTTGTCGATGCTGCCGCTACTGCTGAGTACCAAGGTGTTGTCGGCAAGTAGAGAGCCGCTGCTATTGTTGATGACGTTCGCCGTGATTTGTACGGTGTTACCTTCGATGCCTTGATTATTGCCTTGAGTGTTGACGTTGAGCACATTGCCTGCGGAAATTTCCAGGGTGCTGCCCGAGCGCAGCAGGCTGGCGGTGTTGTCTAGCGTGCCGTTGCCGATGCTGAGCGTGAGATTGCCCTGCGCTTGAATTTGCCCGCCCTTGTTATCCAAGCTGACGCCGGTAAAGCTGATGGCTTGTGCGCTACTAATTGCGCCACCTTGAGTGTTGTTGAGCTGGGTGCCGGTGGCATCGATGTTGCCCAGGGCGCCGATGACGCCGGATTTGTTATTTAAAACACCGGTGTTCAGCGTGAGCTTGCTTTGGCTAAACAGGCCGCCGTTTGCGCCGGCGTTGGTGTTGTTCAGTGTTGCGCCATCTGTGTCGATGCTGGCAGCGCCGGTAGCTTGGATTAAGCCTTGATCGTTATTCAGTGTACCGCTTTGAATATCCAGCGTGCCGCTGGCGGCGATGCTGCCTAGCGTGTTGTCGAGTGTTTGGCGAGTGGAGTTTAGCTGGACATTCTGCCCGGTAATGATGCCCGAACTATTATCGAGTCCGCTGCTGTCAATATCGATACGCTGTGCGGCTTCGATGTGGCCGGCGTTGTTGCTGAATTGGTCAGTGCTGCTCAAGGTGACGTTGCCGGCCACCGCACCGATGATGCCGTCGCTGTTATCGATGCTGGCTGCCTTGAGGGTTACGTCGCGACGTGCGGCGATGGTGCCGCTGTTAATGAGATCGCTCTGCGCGCTCGCACTTATTTTGTCGGCGCTGGTGATGGTGCCGGTGTTTTCCAATCGGCCGTTGATGCTAAGCGTGAATTCGCCAACACTGGCGCCGATTTGTCCGGCGTTGCGCACACCGACGCCGGCTTCGGTGCCGATTAGCATGATTTTGTTGGCGTACATACCTCCCAGTTGGGCGACATCGATGGCGAATGCAGGTGTTTCGCCGATACTGGCTACCGGTGTGATTTGGTTGTGGTCGGCGCTGACTTGGTTGGCACCGACGGTAATTTTTAGGTCTTGCGCGTAGAGCGCGGCATTGACTTGCACAGCACGTGCGATGATGTCAGTAAAGCTGCTTTTCGCAGTATCCAGGCCTGCACCTTGAATCGAAATGGTGCCGCGCTGCACCAGATAACCATCAAGGCTGCCGCCATTGATGATCGGAGTGCCGGTGGTGAGTGTGCTGCGGTCGGCATTGATAAAGCCGCAGCCATCGCAAGTGATCCCAGCGGGATTGGCGACCACCACTTGGGCACGATCGCCACCGACTTCGAGATAGCCACGCAATTGGGTAGGGTTGCTGGAGTTGACTTCGTTCAGAATGACGCGCGCTGTGCCGCCCACCAAATTGGGATTGCCGGCGACTAAGCCGCCCAGTTGGGTTTGCGTGATGGTGTTGGCGTTATTGAGGATGGCGCCTTGTTGCTGCACATCGAATTGGCTATAGGTGTTGCGCGAGACGCCAGCCGCGCTTGGGGTCTGGATGTTGACCAGCGGTACGCCATTAGGTGCGTTCAACACGGTGGGGCGTTGATTGCCGGGCGCCGCTGCGTCCGGAATGATCTGTGCTTGCGCATTATTTAGTAGGGGTATTACCAGCAGACTTGCGCCGCAGGCAAGCTGGGTGGCCACCGCTAAAAGTTTTAATTTGGCGAACTGAACCTGAATCGCACTGTGCCGAGTCGCGCCCAGACTGCTGGCGGGCGAGGCGCCTTTGCCACGTGCTTGAGCAATTTCCGCGACGGCCATGTGTAAGCCACGAGCGGGGTTGAAGACGATGCGATAGAGGTTCTTGTTCATATTTTTGCCTTAACAAATAAAAACGGCGATACGCGAATTAGGTGCGGCTTCGCACCTAATTCAATGGCGATTACTTAGAAGCGATAATTGAGCCGGATGCCGGCTTCCGTGATCTTGGCCTTGCCGGCGCTTAAGTTCACGGTTTCGCGGCTGAAGTCGATTTGACGCGCTTCAATACTGGCTTCGATATTGTGGCTGATGGCGTAGCCCAGCCCAAAGCCATAGCCGAAGCCGTTGGTGCCAACAGTGCCATTACCAACTTGAGAATCGCGATACTCGGCATCGGCGTTGTGATAGCTGAATGAGGCATAGGCCAACCATTGCGGAGCGATGCGATAGCCCGGCTCTACGAATACCGACCAGTGCGATGTGAGTTTGGCATTGACGGTGTAATTACTGCCGCTATCGACATAATTGATAGTGCCAGATTTGGTGTCGTTGACGGCGTAGCTGGCACCGACATTGAGTACCCAGTCATTGGACAGATTGAAACCGTAACCAGCCATGATATCGAAGCCTACATCGTTGTCCGAGCTGGATTTGCCGGCCAAAAATCCGCTGTAGTCAAGTTTGTCATGCTGAGCGCTGACGCGCGCGCCGAGGGTAGCGCCGACAAAATTGGCTTGCTCGGCATGGCTTGCAGCCATGGGTAAAGTGCAAACAACAAGTGCGGCGAGGAGGGTGTGCTTGTGTGACATTCGTGTTTCCTTTTTTGCTAGTTGTGAAAAACTTGGGTTTAAATGGGTTTGGATATCTGCACTGGATGCGTGTTAAACCAATGGCGAGATTGTTCCGGCATGACGGCGATGCCGCGAAAGGTTTTGATACGTAAGCCACGCGTATTGCCACGGTGGTTAAGTGCACGTGCCCAGCTTCGTGGGAACAGATGGCGCTCCAGAAGGCGACTCATTGTTCGGCTATGGCCAAAGGGTGCAATCCAATCGAGAATCCACATGCGTTCGCCGCAATTCCAATCGGCTTCCGGCATACAGTGCGGCGGATTGTTGATGTAACGGTTTTCCGCAGCTTCATCCATATTGGCCCAAGCGGCGTAAAACACGGGCTTACCCTGTTCTGTTGCAAGCACGAATTGACGTGTCTTGATGGCAGGCAGGAGTAATGTGGACAGTACTTGCAGCGGTGCTTCGCGGTGTGTGGTGGAGTGCATCCATAGCCACACCGCAGAGCCGAGGATTTCCGCTTCGCTGAAAGTTTCGTCTGAAATGGCTGGGGCTGTTATGTCGAGGGTGTCGATGCGCATGGTGTGCTTTAAAATGACCAGCTCAAGTTAAAACCTGCTGTGGTGCCGGCGGTTCTGAAACCATCTGGCTTGAAAATCGGTTGCCCGGCAAAGACGTCGTAGGATATGCCTTGATAGCCGCCGCGTAGGCCGATGACAAAACCGGTCAGGCGTTGGCCCAACAGTAAGTTGCTGGAGGGGCCGCTGACTTCGCCGTGGTCGAGGCCTAAATAGAACTCCGAGCCGATTGCGGGAAGGGCGAAGCCGAGGTCGTTGCGCAGCAGCCAGCCGCGTTCGGCGGACAACACACTTTCGCCATCGAAGCCGCGTACGGTGTAGCGGCCACCGATGGAAAAGCGGTCTTGCGGGACTAAGGGCGTGCGATTCGTCTGCACGCGGAGTTGCCCGTTATAGCGCAGCTTTTGGCCGACAAGTTCAAATGGTGCATTGAGCGCGACCGTGTTGGTGATGACGATCGGGCGCGATGCGCCAGGGCTAAAGGCTTCTTCTGGTGCGGTTAGTGCGTCGAAGGCGCCTGTGCCGTGGCGATAAGCGACGCTTGCATCCAAAGTGGCGGTGCCGATAAATTCACGGTGCGCCAGATCAAATTCATAACCGGCGGTGCGGCGGCGTTGAATTTCAATTTCGGTGTCATCGATGAAGTTGTTGGATCGATTAAAGTAGCCGCGTATCGAAGCGGTGGTTTTGCGTACCGCATCGCGATACACAATACGTGAAAGCCGAATGTCGTTATTGCGGCTGGTGCCACTAAACAGAATGTTTTGACTCGCAGCGGCGACGGATTGCCGATAGTTGTAGTTGTTGGCGGTAAAACCGAGTAACCAATAGCCATAAGGTATTGAATAATGCGCATTGTATCCATGGGTACCGCGGGCACCGGCATTGCCGCCCCCCAAGTCGTGGTTGAAGCTGGCATAGAACAGGTCGTTTAGCGACAGTGGGTTGTCGTAGGAGAGGGTGATGCTGCCTTGGTATTTACCGGTGGACTCTGCGCCACCATCGTCGACGGAAAGTGTCAGCCGCAATGGAAAGGCCTGTTTATAAGTGACGATTAAATCGCTCTCTCCAGGTAGTGCATCTTTATCACTGGCGGGTGCAATTCGGAAATCTGCTTCTGCGGTCGGCACGCGTTTGAAATTTTCCAAGCCCTGTTCGATGTCACGTAAATTGAGGATGTCGCCCGGATTGAGCGGCAGCGCATTGCCTGGTACTGGCGTGCTAGAAACATATCGGATCGCACGTACGCGGCCAGGAATGACGGTGAGGGTTAATTCGCCCTTATTTAGATCTTGTGGAGCGACTAGCACGCGTGTGGTGACATAACCTTGTGAAGCCATCGTATTTTGTACGCGGCTAAGTACGAGGTTGATGCCTTGGGTACCTAAGCAGCGGCCCAGTGCGGGGTCGTCGCCTTCCAATACGGATGCCAATGAAAATTTAAAGCGTGCGGCTGAATCGCCAGTCAATTGAATCAGCGTGATCGGAAAGCAAGGAGATTCGGCGGTGGGCAAACGTGCGTCCGCAGCAGACGGGCGCGGCAAGCGCACATCGGGTTGCGTTTGGAGTTTGCGTTGTAGGAGTTCCCGTTCTTGCTGGCGCAGTAATTCCTGAGCTGCTGTATCGGGGACGTTAATGGTTTGTGCCGCAAGTGGGAAAGCGATCTCGGCCACGACCAAAGTAAGTGCCGCAAGGGCTGCATAGTGGCGGTAGCTGCGGTGTGACGGGTTAGGATTGGTAGGAGATAACCCGGCAGGATTAAAAAACAAGTCGTTCTCCAAGCGGTAGTATCAATTGCGCATTCATAGCAGATGTCGTGAGGGATGTTTCTTTAAAACCAAAGCAATCGCCGACTGTCTTCGTGAGAATTTATTTTCGAGAATAATTAATGACAAATAACTTATTTAAGTTTAATCGATTTGCATTTCTAGGTAATTTAACGATTATGCCATAGTTTTTATTTGTTGCTTAAACATTGTATGCGATAAAAATACAATAATATTGTTATATTGCATAACTTATTGTAATTAATGTTTAATTTTAATGGTGTGCGGCATTTTGTTGCGGTAATTAAAGTTGTTTAATATCCGAATTTAGAGTGGATTAAGACCGGGATGCAGATCGGTGTAGGTCGTATTGGATGCCAAGAACTTTGGCCGATATAGAAGAGTAAAGGGAGGTTATAACGCTGGAGACGCTCGGCTGAATCGATAGCCTTGGCGTTAAAAGATGCGGCGCGTGATAAAAATAAGCGTGTACTTACCGTGGTTTGACGCGCGTACCATCCTTGATCTTATCTTCCGGATGGGTGATCACGGGTTCTCCGACTTTGATACCCGAAAGTACTTGCACCAGGAGGCCAGCGCGCTGGCCGATGGTTACCACTCGAACTTTAGCGCGACCCTTTTCAACAACAAAGACCGCCCAATCCTGACCAGCGCGGAATAACGCACTGGCTGGAATTTGTAAGATATCTTTGCCTTCCCAAGTGACGAAACGTGCTTCTACGCGGTAGCCATCACCGAGGCGGCGCCAGGCTTCACGGGGGGAAATAATATCGACGATGACTCGTACCCGTTGCTCTTCCACGCCAAGCGCGGAGATTTTGGTAAAACCGGTCGGCTCGATGGTGCGCACGGCGCCTTGCAGCGTGGTGTCGCCGCCCCAGCGATCCAGGAGTGCTTTTGCGCCGGGTTTGATCTGTACCGCTTGGGTGGAGAGGACTTCGACTTCGATTTCCAAGGTTTCGGGATTACCGATTTCGACTAAAGGTTGGCCGGCTTGTACCAAGCCTTCGCTTTCATGGTTGACTTTCAATACGCGGGAGGCGACGGGCGCACGTACGCTCAATGTTTCGGCAGATTTTCCCGATTGCAATGAAGCCGTGTTGGCCAGTGTTGCGCGCACTTTATCTAATTCATAGCGTGCCATATTGACGCTATATTGCGCGGCTTTGCTCAAGGCCTGCGTGCGACTGACTTCGGTGCGCGCACGATCCAAGGCTTGCTCGGAAATAAAATTTACTTTGCGTAAAGACTCGGTGCGTTGTAGTTCTTGCTGTGCCAACGTGGCTTG
>JAHECG010000174.1 GCA_024641855.1 Betaproteobacteria bacterium
ACGAATGCTTCGGCACTGGCAGCACCAAAACGTTTGGCGAAACGATCTGCGAAACTTTGACGTGGCGTGTAATCGACAATGTCTTCTGCCTTGATCACATCGCGTGCCACTGACTCGGTGCTGCCATAGGCATCAGCTAAGCCTAACTCCACGCTACGAGCGCCGGTCCAGATCAAGCCGCTGAACATGCCTTCAGTTTCTTTCAAACGTGGGCCACGACCCGCTTTAACCGTATCGATAAATTGTTTGTGAATTTCAGCCAGCATCGCCAGGACGAATTCTTTTTGCTTTGGATCGGTCGGAGAAAATGGATCGAGGAAGCCTTTATTTTCCCCAGCCGTCATTAAGCGCCGTTCGACACCGAGTTTTTCCATGGTGCCGGTAAAGCCGAAGCCATCCATCAGCACGCCAATGGAACCGACCAAAGAGGCCTTATCGACATAGATTTTATCTGCCGCGACTGCGACGTAATAACCGCCCGAGGCGCAGATATCATCCACTACCACATACAAGGGAATCTTCGGATTCTTAGCTTTAAGGCGTTTGATTTCGTCGTTGATCTGCCCTGCTTGCACTGGGCTGCCACCGGGGCTATTGATGCGCAAGATCACGCCTTTGACGTTCTTGGCTTTAAATGCGGTTTGCAAACCTTCAATCATGCGCTCAGCACTGGCTTGGCTACCGGGCGCGATCACGCCCTCTAGGCTCACCAAGGCCGTATGCGGTTTAGAAGTGGGCAATTCCGTGTGATCCATCAATCCCATCACCACGAACAGCACCAAGAATAAATAAAGCAAACCGGCAAGTTTGAAAAAGATACTCCATTTGCGCGCGCGGCGTTGTTCGGTGATGGCCGCCAGCGCAACTTTTTCCAAGGTCTGGCGTTCCCAGTTATCGATTTGCTCGCTCATGCCTATTCATTCCCTTCGATTAAAAATATCTGACCATCACGCTCTAAGACTTTTAGCTTATGTAAGCCACGACCATTGCAAGGCCCGCCGCGACAAGCGCCCGATTCCGGATCATATAATGCGCCATGCGTTGCGCATACAAAATATAAGCCTGACATTTCAAAAAATTCGCCGGCATTGAAATCCAATTCCACCGGCACATGACCACAGCGGTTGAGATAAGCCACCGGCGCGCCATCATAACGCACGACAAAGGCCGGGGTCTTTTCGCCCGCCCATTCCACTTCAAAGCGTACGCCCAGACCGCCCTCTTCTAAGACATTACCCGCGCAAATCAGGCGTTCGTTAACAGCCATTGTTCCAATTCTCCAATTTCATCCAAACAAGCCAGCGGCGCATGCGTCAAAAGTTCGTTGCGCGGATGCGCGCCGTAACTCACGGCTAAAGATGCTACGCCGGCATTTTGCGCCATTTGTAAATCATGACTGGTGTCACCGATCATCAGCGTGCGTTCGCGCGTCGCGCCCAACTCCTCCATCAGTTGTTCCAGCATTTCCGGGTGCGGTTTGGAAAAACATTCGTCAGCGCAGCGCGTGGCATGAAAATAAACGCCCAAGCCGGTATGCTCCAACACCCGATCCAACCCACGCCGACTCTTGCCAGTGGCGACGCCCAATGTAAAACCTGCCTGATGGAGATCGCGCACGATGCGCTCGGCGCCATCGAACAAGGGGATGTTCTCATCCTGTCCCAAGAAATGATGGCGGTAGCGATCCACGAGTTTGGGGTAATCATCTGCCGTCAATGTCGGCAGCAGATGCGCGATGGCCTCGGTCAAACCCAGCCCGATGATGTGGCGGCAAGCTAGTTCGCTCGGTACTTCTAAGTCCAAGTCTTGGCACGCACCCTGGATGGAAGCGACGATGGCGCCGGCTGAATCCATGAGAGTTCCATCCCAATCAAATACAATTAAATCATAGTTTTGCTGCATATAGTTAAGAGTCTAGTTTAGATATGAATTGCGCCAATTCAGGCGCCAACGGGGCTTCTAAATGTAGCGCCTCCCCAGTCAATGGATGCGCGAGGTCCAAGGAAAATGCGTGCAGGAACATGCGTTTCAAGCCCTGCTTGGCTAATTGTTTGTTGAGGGTAAAGTCACCATATTTGTCGTCGCCGACGATTGGAAACCCAAGATGCGACAGATGAACGCGAATCTGATGCGTGCGGCCGGTTTTTAACTCAGCCTCTAATAACGTGTATTCAGCAAAGGATTG
>JAHECG010000175.1 GCA_024641855.1 Betaproteobacteria bacterium
TAGCGGATTGGCAACCGCAAAAAGATGTGGGCGAATATTTATTGCTCAGTGATGGCCTGATGAATTACGGCGCCAGCGCCTTCCCTAAGCTGGCTGCCGGGCAACGCCTGTATGCCATCAATTCCGTATTAAAAGCCGATACCAGCCGACTCTCCGCACTGGCGCAAGCCAACGGTGGGCGCTTGATTCAAGTCGTGCCACAAACCCCAGGCAGTGCAGCCAACACCTTATTGACCGAAGGCGCGCACATCACCAACCTGAGTGCCATCGGCGCTACGGATTTACAAGTCTCCGCAGACGATGCACAGCAAAACATCATTCGCATCGCCGGACGCCTGGTCAGCCCCAGCGCACAGCTGCGTTTAAGCTTGCAGCAAAACGGCAAAACGCAAAACCTCACCCTGCCCATTACCAGCAACGCCCCAACGCATCCACTCGCCGCTTATCTATGGGCCAGCTACCGACTGCACGCCCTGGAAGCCGACTACGAATTACAGCGCGCAGAAATCGGCCGCATCGGTCAACGTTTCTCCATCCCCACCCGCGAAACTTCGCTCATCGTATTAGATCGGTTGGAAGATTACGTGCGCTATGACATAACGCCGCCGCCCTCTTATCAAGCAGCGTTCGAAAAACTCAAGTCCGAACGTGGCTCCACTTTGCGCCAAAAGCGTACGCAACATCTGGATCGCATCGTGCGTGAGTTCCAAGAAAAGATTTTATGGTGGGAGAAAACCTATCCTAAAGGTGCGCCGCCACAAATTCACAAGGAAGCCAAAGCAACGGAACAACAAATTGCCGTGGGCGTCATGGAGCGCACCGAACGCCGACGCGCCGAACGGCCCGCGCCAGCCATGGCCATGGTTGCACCAACACCGGCACCAAGGCAGGATGCGCTAGCCGGGTCTGCAATGGCACTTAAGAAAGTAGATACCAGCACACCCAGCATCGGCATCGCACTCAAAAAATGGACAGCCGACGCACCCTACATCGCGCGCATGCAAGCCGCCACCAGCGACACCCTCTATGCCATCTATCTGGATGAAAAGCCCGGCTATACCAATAGCAGCGCCTTCTTCCTCGATGCCGCCGATATGTTGCTGGAAAAAAATCAGCGCGACTTGGCCTTGCGGATACTGTCTAACCTGGCCGAAATGGATCTGGAAAACCGCCAAGTCCTGCGCATACTCGGTTACCGCCTGCTGCAAGCCGGTGCACCTGAATTAGCGATTCCAGTTTTCATCAAGGTGCAACAACTCGCCGCCGAAGAACCGCAATCCTTCCGCGATTTAGGTTTGGCTTATGCACAAGCCAAGCAATACCAACAAGCCGTCGATCAACTCAATCAAGTGATGCTGCGCCCCTGGGATGATCGCTTTGCCGAAATCGAGCTGATCGCGCTGGCCGAGCTCAACGCCATCATCGCCAACGCACCGACGGCACTCGACACCAGCCGTGTCGATCCGCGCTTGCTGAAAAACATGCCGCTGGATCTACGCGCCGTGCTCACCTGGGACGCCGACAACAGCGATATGGATTTATGGGTCACCGATCCGAATGGCGAGAAATGTTATTACGGCCACCGCTTCACCTATCAAGGTGGGCGCATGTCGCGCGACTTCACTGGCGGCTATGGCCCAGAGGAATTTTCGTTACGCTATGCCAAACCCGGCAAATACAAGATCGAAGTCAATTTCTTCGGTAGTCGCCAGCAAGCCGTGGCCGGCGCAACCACGCTGCAAGTCAAACTCACCACCGGCTTCGGCACGGCTCAGGCCAAGGACCAAAGCGTGACCTTAAGATTGAAAGATCGTTCGGAAACGGTGTTTGTGGGGGAGTTTGAGGTTAAGCCATAAGTTGAAAATTACTGGCGCTAGATGCCTAGCCAATATTGCCGGCTGGAAGCCGGCGCTACAGACCGCCCGGAATTGCCGCAGTGCAAAAAAATCGTCAGGTCTTGTAGCGTCGGCATCTTGCCGGCAACAGCCAAGCAATCACTTCACACAAAGCACTGAAACAATTGCCCCTCTAAACTCGGGGTACACCAAAACAGGAAGCAGAAAAAACAAAAGCGCCAGCCATATCATTCCAAATATTCGCATATCATCTACGCGCCGAACAAATTCACGATCATCCCAATCACGGTACTCTCGATCAAAGATAAACCGGGTGAAAGCACCGTCT
>JAHECG010000109.1 GCA_024641855.1 Betaproteobacteria bacterium
CAGAACAAATGAACGTGATCGAACCCAAGGTTTCCACCGCTGGCAATTTGCGGATCAGGGCTTGGCGCTTGATCATCCGATGCGCGCCCAGCGCGAGCGATACCGACACCACCGCAGGCAAGGCTTCAGGAATCGCCGCCACCGCCAAACTGATGGCAGTTAGCAGCATCAACATCACCGGCTCGCCGCGCAGCAAGCCAGCCACAAACAAGATGGTGCAGATCACTAACACCGCAATCGAGAGGCTACGCCCAAATTTTGCCAACCGTTTTTGCAGTGGTGTTTTGACTTCTTCTGCGCCACTCAGCAAGCCAGCGATCCGACCCAACTCCGTCGCCATGCCGGTCGCGACTGCGATGCCGCGCGCGCGGCCATGCGTCACCAGCGTGCCTTTGTAGGCCATGTTGCGGCGATCCCCAAGTGGCAAATCTACTGCATCGAGCGCATGTGTGATTTTCTCGACTGGCTGCGACTCGCCGGTTAACGCAGCTTCTTCTACACGCAATTGCGCCACTTCCACCAAGCGCAAATCTGCGGCGACGGCCTCGCCGGCTTCCAGCAGCACCACATCACCAGCGACCACTTCATTCGCTGGAATCACATGCACCTTGCCCTCGCGCACCACGCGCGCACTTAAAGCCGCCATGCGCTTGAGCGCAGCGATGGCTGCTTCGGCTCGATATTCCTGCACAAAGCCGATTACCGCATTAAGTACGACGATGGCGATTACCACCAAGGTATCCGTAAGGTCGCCGACCAAACCGGAAATGATGGCGGCCGCGATCAGCACCAGGATCATGAAATCAGCAAACTGCGCGAGCAGGATAGAGAGTGGCGTACGGCCTTTGGCTTCGGCGATTTCATTCGGGCCGTATTGCTGCAAGCGTCGGCCGGCATCTTCGCGCTGCAAACCCGCCCGGACCGAATCGAGTTGCAGCTGTTGCTTCACGCTCTTGGTATCAAGCGTGTGCCAAGCAGTTTGTGATTGCGGCGCGCTAGGCTCCATGCAGATACAACGCGTAAGAATTAGCGAGATACATCACGACCAGGAAGATGCTGATCCATCCCACCGTGCGCAGCACGCGCCCTTTAGGCCGATACAAAAGGCCGATAATCGCTGTGCCTGTCATCACGATGGCAGAGACCGCTGTCACCGCATGAATCGGCGTAACCGCAGCCAAGATCGGCCCTTGCCGATAAAGTAAGTCGTCGATAGCCACGATGCCCATATCGAATAGATTACTGCCGAACAAATTCGCCAAGGCCATATCGAGCGCACCGATACGTACGGCGGCAATGGTCACGACCAACTCAGGCACAGAAGTGGCGAAGGCCACCAACAGCGTGCCCACAAAAGATTTGTGCCAGCCCATTTGCTGCGCGAGAGTGTCGCCAATAAACGGCAGCCACGTCGCCGCTGCCACCACCACCAACCCAGCAGCAACATAACGCACCACCGCTTGTTGCAGCGTGACTTTGGGATAGCGTTTTACCGATTCTTCGGTGTAGGCCTCCCTATGTTCCTGCTCATAACGGAACACGGTACGCATTGCCAACAAATAGAACAACATGATGACCGGGGTATACAGACCGACATGAAAAAATGCCAGATCAACGCCCTGCTGCGACAACAGAATATTCACTCCAACCAAACCGATTAGCACGACACCGAAACCCGCTGACAAAATATGTCCCTGGCGCGCACGGGTATAAACGGATTCTTTACGATGCAGAAAATCGACCACCACGATGATCAGCAAGTTGAAGACACAACTCCCCAGGGCATCGCCGATCGCAATATTCGGCACATTAGCAATGGTGACGGAACTGATGCCGGTAATGAGTTCCGGCAACGACGTCACCGTCGCCAACAACACCAAGCCGACCCAGGTTCCACTCATGCCGGTTTTTTCGGCGATCACATCGCCGTAACGGGATAGCTTCACACCAGCAAAGCCGATGAGCACGAGGCACAGCAGAAATTCCAGCCAAACCAAAACCAGCGGTGACACGTTATTGCCTCCAGACACTGCGTGCGTAACGAATTTTTATGCGCTCAATTTATTCAGCCAATTTCGCAAGGTCAAGCATCATTACGTTAATGATAGGCGATTTTCAGCGTGCGTAATGCGGCGAACAGGAATGCCACATTGAGTCAATTAGATATGTAGTAGAAATTCGAGGTTGGCCGCGCAGCTTCCCCATCGACGATACTGTCAGAGATGCGGCTAGACGTTACTCAGCCACTTTGATGCAATTTCGACCGGCGTGTTTGGCCTCGTAGAGCGCCTTGTCAGCACGCATGATCAAGGCATGGCCGTTTTCATCCGATTTAAGCTGGGCAATACCGCCGCTAAAAGTGAGCTCGATTTTCTTACCTTCATAAATCATCGGCGACTTTTGAATAACTTGCTTCAGGCGATCAACGACATAATGTGCGCCGCGTATATCGGTCTCCGGCAATACCACCAAAAACTCCTCACCACCGTATCGGACCAGCACATCCGCTTCGCGCAGGACTGACTTAATGACCGTACTCAAATGCACCAACGCAGCATCGCCAGCATCATGACCATGCACGTCGTTGACACGCTTGAAATGGTCAATATCGATCATCGCCGTACTCACTGCGGTTTTATAGCGTTTGGAACGTGCGATTTCGCGCGCGAGGGTCATGTCCATACCGCGCCGATTTTGCGCGCCGGTGAGCGTATCCTCCTGCAACCACTGACGCGTCTCACGCATCTCTTCTTTGATATGTTCCATCGCGAGGCGTGAGGCAACAATGTCTTCATGCGTATCTTCGACGCGGGTATACAGGACACTGGTCGCTTCAATAACCGAATGGAGCAACTGTTGGATACGCGCCTTTTCCTCGGTAGTGGCCAAATCATCGAGTGATTGCTTGATCCCCTGATTGCCGGATTGTAGATCCACCGCGAGACCGCTGGTTTTTTCCGACAAGTTAACGACAACCTCCCGAATCATTTCCAACAAATTGCCGCAACGCTGGTTACTGGCGCTATCTGGCGGGGGCAGCGTGCCGGAAATTTCGTAGTAAATTTTGGTGAAATTTTCCGGTGTCGGCGGCAACATCTCTTCGGTCAACTTATGCAATGCTGCACGAGCAATATCCGCAGGCGTCTGTGGCGTTTTACCGGAATGAGGCGGAGGGTGAGTCATAGATAGAGGCATGTTACTACAAGCCGCATAATTGGTCGATTATCCGGCACGTACAACCAATCGCTGCCGCGTTGACCACCGGATACGGAATAAGCGCGGGGGGAGGGGGTGACACTAGCATTCGCTTCGGTGACAATAACATTAAGTAATGTCTCGATGCAGAGCGAGCTGTAATGAAGGTGCTCTCTGCGCTTTCCATCCGTTTTCCGCAGCCACCGTCCGCTAGCGGCTGTGCATTTAGTTAGGGCTCAGCCATGGATATCCTTCTGCTTATTGCGTTAATTTTGCTCAATGGCGTCTTTGCCATGTCTGAAATTGCGCTGATCACTGCGCGCCGCGCACGGTTAGCTCGCTTAGCGGACGATGGCGATAGCGCTGCCGTTGTTGCCATCAAACTACATGATGAACCCACGCGCTTTCTGTCGACCATCCAGATCGGCATTACGTCGATCAGCATCCTCAACGGCATCATCGGTGAGGCAGTGTTGGCAGCACCCTTAGCCCTCCAATTGCAAGTGCTGGGCCTCGATGCCGAGATGAGCCACATTGTCGCCACCGGGTTGGTCGTGGTGGTTATTACTTACATCTCCATCGTAGTTGGCGAACTAGTGCCAAAGCGCATCGGCCAAATCAATCCCGAAGGCATCGCTCGCATGGTTGCACGGCCGATTCATTTACTCGCGCTGCTCACGCGCCCTTTTGTACGCCTGTTGACCATTTCCACCGACACGCTCCTGCACCTGATGGGCAAACGCGAGACCGGTAGCTCGGTCGTTACGGAAGAAGAAATCCACGCCCTATTGAAGGAAGGCTCCGAGGCCGGCGTCATCGAACCGGAAGAACACGAGATGGTGCGCAACGTATTTCGCCTGGACGAACGCCAGATCGGTTCACTGATGGTGCCGCGCGCCGACATCATTTTTCTAGATATCAATCATCCACTACAAGAGAACCTGATGCTTGTGGCAGGATCGGATCACTCACGCCTGCCGGTGTGTCGCGGTGGGCTGCAAGAAGTACTGGGCATCATCAATGCCAAGCAGTTACTGAGCCAGACGCTCAAAGGTGGCGTAAAGGATCTCACTGCACACTTACACCCGGCCATATTCGTACCGGAAACGCTGACCGGCATGGATCTGCTTGGTCAATTTCGTGCCTCCGGAACACAAATGGTACTGGTGGTGGACGAATACGGTGAGTTGCAAGGATTGGTCACTTTACAAGACGTGCTGGAATCGGTAGCCGGCGAATTTAAGCCACCCAACCAGGAAGAAGCCTGGGCAGTACAACGCGAAGATGGATCGTGGCTACTCGACGGTTTGATTCCCATCCCGGAACTTAAAGACAGATTGGCATTGAAAACCGTTCCCGAAGAAAACCGCGGGCGTTATCACACCCTGAGCGGACTCATAATGTGGCTGCTGGGACAAATCCCGCACACCGGCGATATCGCCACCTGGGAAAATTGGCGGCTTGAGGTTGTCGATATGGACGGTAAGCGTGCCGATAAAGTATTAGCGAGTCGCATCCCTCCCGCAATGGAAAATATACCGTCGCCTGAGGACTCGTGTCGGCGAGTGGGTCTTTGACAAATCAATCTGGGATATTGGTTTTTATATTGAAGGTTTTGACTGGAAATGGCTGCGGTATTGCGATACCAAATCCCTGAATAAAATCGACACCGATAATGGCCAGTTTATCGCGAATGGCGTCGTTCTCGACATACTCGGCAATAGTCAGCAAACCCATGACATGGCCGATATCGTTGATCGCCTCCACCATGGCCGCATCGATGGGGTTATCGACAATATTCCGCACCAAGCCACCGTCGATTTTGAGAAAATCCATGGGCAAATTTTTCAAATAGCCGAAGGATGAAAGACCGCTACCAAAATCATCCAACGCAAAACGGCAACCGATTGCGCGCATGCCCGTGATCAAGCGAATGGCGCGGTCAAAGTGCGTGATAGCAACGGTTTCGGTAATTTCAAAACAGATTGCGCGCGGGTTGATGTTGTATTTCTGGATCGAATCGCGAATAAAATCCAACAAGGTTTCATCGTTCAATGAAGCACCCGATAAATTGATCGTGCCCAAGGTCATACCCTGCGCTTCTGCTGTGATTGCATCATTCCGCAACCAGGCTCCTTGCACGTCGAAAAGATGTTGGATGACCCATCGATCGATTGCGCACATCAGATCATAACGCTCTGCCGCCGGCAGAAAACTACCGGGTAACGATAAGCTGCCATCTTCGTTGCGAATACGCAGCAACACTTCGTAAAAATTTCCGGCTTGCGACTCTGAAATAGCACGAATTTCTTGGCGGTAGAGGACGAAATGATGGTCTCGCAAAGCCTGGTTAAGCCGTGTGACCCAAAGCATCTCACCATGGCGGCGTACAAAATCGGCATCGCTTTCTTGATACACATGAAAGCGATTGCGGCCACGTTCTTTGGCCATATAGCAGGCAATATCCGCAGCGGACAGTACTTGGGGCAAGGTTTCCGATTCGCGATTAATCGCGACAAGCCCCATGCTCGCGCTAATTTCAAACGTTTTTTGCTCCCAGGCAAAACGAAAATCGCGGATCGCCACCCGCAGCGCTTCCGCCACGCGCTTCGCTTGCTCCAGCGGGCAATGCGCCAACAATACGCCAAACTCATCGCCGCCTAAGCGCGCGAGCGTATCGCTGGCGCGCATTTTGAGCTGCAATATTGCGGAGAGTTGACGCAGCAGCTCATCACCCGCGATATGACCACAGGTATCGTTCACGATTTTGAATTGATCGAGATCGAGATACAACAGCGCATGCTGTTGCCCTTCATCATGGCTCGCGGTCAGCGCTTGTTGCAGACGATTCTCGAACTCGCGGCGATTTACCAGGCCGGTCAAGGCATCATGCGCAGCTTGCCAAGACAGTTTCTGCGCCATCTCCCGCGATTTTGTCACATCGTGGAATACCATCACCACGCCGGTGATTTCACCGCTGCGCGCACGAATCGGTGCAGCCGAATCCTCAATGGCGATTTCACGTTGATCGCGTGTTTTCAGTACGGTGTGATTCGCCAGACCAACGATGATGCCTTCACGCAAGCAACGCGCCACCGGATTCTCGACCGGTTCATGCGTGGTTTCATTAAAAATCGGAAAAATATCGAGTAGCGGTTTCCCGCTCGCTTCCGCCAGCGTCCAGCCTGTGAGTTTTTCTGCCACCGGATTGAGATAATCAACCACGCCCTGCGCATCCGTCGTGATCACGGCATCACCAATTGAATATAGGGTGACCTCAGCACGTTCTTTAGCTTGAAACAATGCCTCTTCGGCTGAGCGGCGTTGCGCATTTTCCTTGCTTAAAGCGATATTTGCCGCATCCAATGCCAGGGTGCGACTACGTAGAACGTTGGCTTCTGCTTGCCGCCGCAGTAACTGAAATAACACCACGCCCAGCAGGCCGCTAAAAAGCAGCATTAGAAACAATAGTTGATTGCGTAAATTGACGTTGCTGTCATACACCTCGCGCAAATCGCGCGTCAGGCTCAAAACAGCATGCCCACGGTAGGAATAATTGATAGACAGCGTTAGCATCAGTGGATGCGTGGCCGCAACCGGGCGTTGATAAGCGCTAATCACAAAACCGTTTTGCCCCGTAACGCGCAACTCTGTCAATTCGGGATTCGCGCGACTCCACTCTTGAAATAATGTTTCCAAGCTTTGATATTGGCCGCGCCGCAGCGCTTCCGAAACCAGCGACCCAAGAGAACTCAAGCTGCGCTGTGTCTCTTGTTGCGTAAAAGATAAGTCCCGGTCTAACCGTTGCCGAACCACACCCATAGCCGCCAACAACAGCAATCCGACGAGCACACTAAAAGTCAGCCAAGCGCGCAGACGGGTTTGCAAAATCCAGAGATGCGACACGGCGTTCAGTTCCGCTTGACTTCGATGGCGCGTTGAATTTTGCGCAGGTTTTCGTAATCGGCGCTGACGGCTGGCACCAGTGCCGTCATATCCTTGTTGATGCCACGCATGATGGATACGCCATTCGGTTCGCCCTTTAATTGCATCAAGGCTTGGCGCAGTTGTTCAATTTGTTTGGTAGGCATATCAGAACGCGTCACGAAGAGATGCTCAGAGACCTCCGGCAGCTTGGCTAAGATGCGCAGGCCACGCGACGCCAACTCGTCATACACTTCACTTTTAACGGCACCGGCATCGTAATCGCCGCTGAGAATGCCCAACGCAACATTTTTATGGCCGCCCAAAAACTGGTAAGAGGCCAACGCGTTCAATCCAACACCCGCTTGTTGCATTTCATAGCGCGGCACAATCGTGCCCATGGTGGAATCGGGATCGACAAACGCAAAGCGTTTACCCTTCAGGTCTTCTAATTTACGCAAGGAACTATTAACGGTGGTAATGATATAGCCGGTGAGCCGGGGTTTGCCGTTGATCTCGATACGCGCCAGGATGGGTTTATCCCCATAACGCGTACTCAACAACACATAAGAAGACGGCCCCATGAAGGCAATATCGACATTATTCAGCCCAATCGCCTCCACATGCTGATCATAATCGCGCCCCACCCGCACCCGCACTTGTCGACCCAAGTGTTTTCCTAAATATTCCGCCAACGGGGTAAAGCGTTTCTGAATTTC
>JAHECG010000176.1 GCA_024641855.1 Betaproteobacteria bacterium
ATTTAGCCGATTTCATTCGCAACACCGCTGAGGGCAAAGAAGCGGATCGTATCTTGCGCTCCTGCGTGCATTGCGGATTTTGCTTAGCGACGTGCCCGACGTATCAATTGCTCGGCAACGAGCTGGATAGCCCGCGCGGGCGCATTTATTTGATTAAGCAGATGCTGGAAGGTGCGCCGGTCACGGCCAAGACGCAACTGCACTTGGATCGTTGCCTCACTTGTCGCGCTTGCGAGTCCACCTGTCCATCGGGCGTGGAGTATGGCAAGTTGGTCGATATTGGGCGTGGCATTGCCGAGCAAAAAGTTGGACGTAGCTTGCCGGAGCAACTGCAACGCAAAGCCTTGCGTGCTTTATTGCCCAGGCCGACCTTGTTCGCGCCCTTATTCAAGATAGGGCAACGTTTTCGGCCGTTATTACCAGCAGCGCTCAAAGCCAAAATGCCCGTGCCTGGTGCGGCTGGCGCTTGGCCCGCACCGCGCCATGCACGCAAGATGTTGGTGTTGGAAGGTTGTGTGCAGCCTACGTTGGCGCCGGACATCAATGCTGCCGCCGCGCGCCTGCTGGACCGACTGGGCATCAGCCTCATCACCGCGCCGCAAGCCGGCTGCTGCGGTGCGCTAGCCTATCACCTGAATGCACAAGACGAGGGTTTGGACGCGATGCGTCGCAATATCGACGCCTGGTGGCCGCATGTGGAACGGGGTGTGGAAGCCATCGTGATGACCGCCAGCGGCTGCGGCGTCACGGTCAAGGAATACGCGCACTACCTCCAGCACGATGCGCACTACGCCGAGAAAGCGCAGCGTATTTCCGAACTGACACGCGACGTGAGCGAAGTGCTACTGGCGGAACACGCGGCGCTGGAACAACTGCTTGAAAATATCTCGACATCAAATTTACCCAAAATCGCCGTGCATACACCTTGTACGCTACAGCACGGCCAGAAAATCGTCGGCGTGCTGGAAACCCTGCTCACCAAAGCCGGCTTCCCCGTGGTCGATGCCCCGGAACGCCACCTATGCTGTGGTTCTGCGGGAACCTATTCGCTACTACAGCCGGAACTGTCGCAACGGCTGTTGCAAAACAAGGTCGCCGCGTTGCACGCGCATCAACCGGAAAAGATCGTCACTGCCAATATTGGTTGTCTCACGCATTTGCAAAGCGGCACGGAGACGCCGGTGATGCATTGGGTGGTGTTGGTGGAAGGGGCGTTTGCTTAAAACGCTAGTGCCGCTTGGAATGAAGAATTGGCATCATGTGTTTATACAACCTCACGCGCCTCTCCCGCTGGCGTAGATGGAAGCAGGGCGATCGCTTTTGAAAATGATGGATGAAGAAACGTGTAACTTATTCGCTTCGCGTCCCCAATATTCCCAACACGAGCAGAACCAGTCGCATACACAATCCGAATATCAATTCCATGCTTGGTGAGGGCGGCATCAATAAAGGGCTTGTGTGGTGTTGTTGGACCAAACATTCCAAAGGTGACGACCATCAGATTCGAAACGATGGTATCAATAACTGCGCCGTATTCTGCGGATAGGGTAGCAACAGATTCTATAGTTGACAGCAGTTTTGTTTCTTTTTGAGCAGTAAATTCAATAAGCGCAAAGGTAATATGTCGATCTCCCAGCTGGAATAGATTTTCATATACGCTGCCTTTAAGTAATATGTCCTTGGCTTGTTGAGTGTCCATATACCTCGACATTATTTTTAGAATCTCTTTATCCATAAGGTTCTTTCAAGAATGCTGCTGCCGCCCTTTGGCGTCAAGTGCCGCTAACTGTTCCGGCCGATTGAGATTGACGAAGAAGGGTGCGGCATCGGAGAAATCGACACGCGCGCATTTCAAACCGGCTTGCCAGTCCTGCACCTTGCTGCCGCCCAGCGCGAGGTATTGCGCGAGGTTGGCGCCGACTTGGCGGCGCATGAGGCAGATGGCGTGTTGGCCGGCTTCACCCAGGTAGGGTACGGCGCAATCGTAGTCGCCAGCTTGCAGCGCTGTCATGAGACGTTCAGCTAAATCGTCCGGCAAAAAAGGCGTGTCGCAAGGTGCTGACAGAATAAATTCATGCTGGGCATCCAATAGGCCGCGCGCGATGCCGGCAAGCGGTCCAGCAAAGCCCTCGGTTTTGTCCGGCA
>JAHECG010000110.1 GCA_024641855.1 Betaproteobacteria bacterium
CAGAAGCAGGTTGGACAACAATCCAAGGATAAAAAGCAATGAGCATTGAAGTCATCGAACACAACGGTACGCGGTATGCGGAAATTATCTGGGCAGATACCCGGGTGGAGAAAACCCGTTTCTTTTCTCCCGCAGAATCATCCTTCCAGTTTGGTCTGCTGGCGCATGAGGCGGGCTATCAGGAGGCGCCGCATTACCATCAAGAATTTGAGCGGCCGGTTAAGGATTTGCAGCAGATGTTCGTTGTGCAGCGCGGTGTAGTAGGCGTTCAGTTGTTCGATGATGATGGGCATATGCTCAAAGAAGTCATCATGAACCCTGGTGATGCGATTGTGCTGATCCACGGGGCGCATGCGATTCGAGTTATCGAGGACATGCAATGCATTAGTGTCAAACAAGGGCCGTTCATGGGCGATGCGTTTGATAAGGTTTTGATTGAGGCTAAGCCATGATTCCCGTTTTTGAACCCATCATAGGCGAAGAGGAAGTCGCCTTTGTAACCGATGCGCTTAAGAAAGGTGAGCTCTCGGGCACTTTTGGCCATTACCTGGAAAGTTTCGAAAACGAATTTGCTGCCTTTTGTGGATGCCGCTACGGGGTTGCTGTTTCAAGTGGCACTACAGCGCTGCACTTGGCGGTGGCGGCGGCCGGTATACAACCGGGTGATGAAGTGTTGGTGAGTTCGAGCACCAACATTGCAACTGCTCTGGCAGTTGCGCACAACAACGCTATTCCAGTTCCGGTGGATTCAGAAGAAGAAACTTGGAATCTGAACCTGGATTTGATTGAGGGGCTTATTACCTCCAAGACCCGCGCTATTATTCCGGTGCATCTGTTTGGTCATCCGGTGGACATGGATGCTCTAATGGAAATTGCCCATAGGCACAAGCTGGTCGTTATCGAGGATTGCGCGGAGTCCCATGGCGCCACAAGCCGTGGCAAGATGACGGGCAGTTTCGGCGACATGGGATGTTTCAGTTTTTACGCCAATAAAGTCATTACGACTGGAGAAGGCGGAATGGTAGTAACCAATGATGAGAAGTTGGCTGAGCGCTTGCGGCTGTTGCGCAACCTGGCATTCACCACCCCGCGCTTTCGCCACGAAGTGTTGGGTTATAACTTCCGCATGACTGGCTATCAAGCGGCGATGGGATTGGCCCAATTACGGCGCATCGAACACATCATCAATGAGAAACGTCGGGTGGCTCACACTTACAATACCAAACTGGCCGATATCCCAGGTCTGCAACTACCGGTGGAGCGCGATTGGGCGCATAACGTCTATTGGATGTATGCCGTAGCACTGACACCTGAGTTTGGTATGAGCCGCGATCAATTGGCGGTGAAATTAAGAGAGCAAGGCATTGATACCCGTACTTTCTTCTGTCCCATGAACCAGCAGCCATGCCTTCAAGCGATCCCAGGGTTTCGCGCTATACCATGTCCCGTTGCGGACAGGTTGTGGGAAACGGGAATGTATCTACCCTCCACTTATACGCTGGATGAGTCAACGATTGGGCGCATCAGTGAAACGATTCGTACATTGGCTGGTTAATTTGTTCATCCGTTTCTAATGAAAATAGGTGTATATCTGGCTGGCTTCACACCCGACGTTGGGGGTGGCTACACATTTCAGACAGATGTATTCGCCGCGTTCGCCAAGATGGTTGAAGAGCGGGCTGAAGCGTTCGTCATTCTTTGTGATTCTCCGGCCATTTTTGAATTAGTCCAGAAGTCGAGCTTGCCTACAAATTGCCGTGCCGTACAGATGCCGGCATTGCGGTTTTCTTCAAAAATTGCGCACTGGCTCACTTTGTTGGTGCCGCAAAGTCGACGGTTTGTAGCGTCCTGGGGGCGTTTGCAGCGGGCCGTGATTAAAGAACAAGTCGAGTTCCTTTGGTATGTAGGTGGCGGAGCTCAAGAATTGGTGGACTTACCCTATATTGCAACCGTATGGGACATCCAGCATCGCACCCATCCTTGGTTACCAGAGGTTTCCAAAAAGGGTTTGTGGGAAAGTCGTGAGGCATCTCATGCGACTTATCTTGCTCGCGCTGCCTATGTCATTACAGGCACCGATATTGGCATGCGTGAATTGGAACTATATTACCGTATTCCACACGAACGTATGCGCAAGCTGCCGCATCCAACGCCGGCTTTTGCCCTTCAAGGCATGAATAACAAAACACCGGATATTCGCTCGCGTTTTGGCTTGAGTGATGACTTTTTTTTATATCCCGCCCAGTTTTGGCCGCACAAGAACCACGTTAACCTTTTATATGCGTTGGCTGAACTCAATCGCACCTACGAATATCGGCCAATATTGGTTTTGGTGGGCTCAGATAAGGGTTCAAAATCCTTTATTCAAGAGCGAGCTGCAGCCCTGGGTGTGGACGCGCAACTTCGTTTCACAGGATTCATTTCAGTGGATGATTTAGTGGCTCTATATTGCGAAGCAACTGGGCTTGTGTATGTTTCTATGTCTGGACCAGAAAATCTCCCGCCGTTGGAGGCTTTTGCGCTAAATTGCCCGGCGCTAGTAAGTGATGTCCCCGGTGCGCGTGAACAGTTCGGTGATTGTGCTATCTTTGTGCCGCCCTTTGATCCTGTTGCCATAGCTGAAGGCTGGTATCGCTTGAAGTCCGATTTCAAGTTGCGAGATCGCATGGTTGCAGCAGGGCGTCAGCGAGCAGAGAGTTGGACGGCGCAAAATTACGTTTCGGGGGTATTCGCCATTTTTGATGAATTCAACCCTATCCGACGCTGCTGGGCTTAAATAACAATCTTAATTTTCTAATATTTTGAATCCAACTTTTTCCGTCGTCACCCCCAACTACAACATGGGAGAATACCTCGCCGAAACCATAGACTCTGTGCTGACGAATCTGCGACCCGGTGACGAATATTTCATCATCGATGGTGGGTCTACGGATGACAGTGTCGAGATCATTCGTCGCTATGAGTCTCATCTTGCGGGATGGGTGAGCGAGAAAGATCGAGGTTATGCTGATGCACTGGCAAAAGGGTTTTCCCGGTCCACCGGGGATTTTCATTGTTGGATTAATAGCGGTGACTTGCTTCTTGTCGGTGCCTTGGATGAAGCGCGCACTAGGCTTGCAGCAACAGGTGCCGATATGATTTTCGGCGACGACTTGTATATTGATGAAGACGGCAAGGTGCTCCAAGTGTCGAATGGGCGCACTGAAAATCTTGCTGCCATCATGCTCTATGGTGGTTGGACTCCATTGCAGGATGCCTGTTTCTGGCGTCGCGCACTGTATGAGCGGGTGGGGGGTATTAGTCCAACGGTACGCTACGCGGCAGATTATGATTTGTTTCTGCGCATGGGTTTAAATGGTCGCTGCTGTTATGTTCCAGTCACGTTCAGCGCGTTCAGGAAGCATGCCGGGCAGAACTCGGCGCAGCACTGGGCTACCTACCAAAATGAACGTGAGGTATGTCGCCACCGAGAGCTATTGCAACATGCCGGCCAGGGGTGGGGTAGCCGTCTGCTTCAAATATACTATTGGTGGAAGGTACGCTGGCGGGCGCGGTTTCAGGGTAAGCAGTCCAAGGGATATCAACGGCTAGGTAAGTCCATCGCGGACATTCACTGTTATGCAATAGATAACCAAGGCCACCCATGAAGAATTTAACAGGTGTTGCTCGACGATGGTTGTCAGCATTTATAGCGCCGCGCCAACTACTTTCTTTGGTGTATCTCCCACGCTATATACAACATTGGCGAATTTATCAAAAGCGCGCTCAGGAAAAATTGTTTTTTGGCGACAGCTATCCCTGCCTAGCCGACTGGCTGCCTTCGACCCCATTTGACCCGCACTGTTTTTATCAAGGTGCCTGGTTGGCACGCTGTCTTGCAGTGACAAAACCCGAGCAACATGTGGATATTGGCTCCAGCGTGCTTACGGTCAGCGTGCTGAGTGCACATGTGCCAACGGTATTTGTAGATTACAGACCACTTAAGGCCGGCATCAGTGATTTGCAGAGCATCGCTGGGAATATTGTATCTCTACCTTTTGCGACAGCTTCACTCCAATCACTGTCTAGTATGCATGTTCTTGAACACATCGGTTTAGGGCGTTATGGCGACCCGCTCGATCCAGCGGGTAGTTACAAGGCCGCCGCGGAATTAACGCGAGTATTGGCTCATGACGGAAGGCTTTATCTCACTGTACCAGTCGGTCAAGCACGTGTGTGTTTTAACGCGCATCGGGTTTTTGCGCCTGAGGAGATTCTAAATATGTTCTCCGGTCTTCGGTTGTCCAGCTTTTCATGGGTGGATGATGCGGGCCACTTTTATCTGTCAGCAAAGCCGCAGGATGCAGCCACCGCTGAATACGCCTGTGGCCTATTTGAGTTTGTTGGGAATGCAAATGTTTAGCATGATCCGTAAGGCATTCGGGCGTAGCCCATTGTTCGCTTTCAACCTAATTTATCGTGACCGCTGGGTGGCTGAGCAGGCTGCGTTGATTCCCAGTGGTAGCCGTGTCTTGGATGTTGGTGCTGGTTCGTGCCCATACCGGCCTTTATTTGCGCACTGTGAATACCGTGCACAAGACTTTGCCGCATTAAAGGATGATCAATTACGTTTTGGTGGTTATGGAAAAATTGACTACGTTTGTGATGCCGCGTCGATCCCTGCGGCCGATGGTAGTTTTGACGCTATCCTCTGCACTGAAATGTTGGAGCATGTCCCGGACCCGGTGGCAGTTATCAGGGAGTTTGCACGTCTGTTGAAGCCTGGCGGAAAAGTGATGCTGACAGCTCCTCTTGGCTCAGGTATTCATCAGGAACCACATCATTATTACGGGGGGTTCACACCTTATTGGTACCAACATTTTCTTGCGGAGGCAGGCTTCGGTGATATCAAAGTTGAAGCCAATGCTGGTTCTTACAAGTTTTTTTCTCAGGAAGCAGTGCGTTTCCTGATTTCAACCCGTCCCTTTGTGGGTTTGCCGCTAATGCCGAGTTTAATCTGGTTGCCATTCTGGCTATGCTTGTTGCCGATCTTGGGCGGCTTGGTTCCGCTTGCTGCCCATAGCCTGGACCGCTATGACCAGCTTCAACAATTCACAATTGGCTATCACGTGACGGCTAGTCGAGCGGCAACAGTTGATGTTTCTTGAACAATCATTGAAATGAGACGTTTCCGCTTTCTCATTGTTAATCTCCTACGCCGTTTTGCCAGAATATTCGGCGCTGTATTGCTCTCAAAACAAGTGCACGAGCAGATTCTTTCGCAACGTGCGCGCGCGGTTGAAGAGTTGGTGCAGCAGGAAAGTCTCGGGCTGCGGCAGGGTGTCGTGGGTGTAGTGCTGAGCAAAGATCGAGCGTTGCAGCTGTACACATTGCTGCATAGCTACTTCAAGCATGTAGAAAATCCTGTATCCCTCTTTGTAATCTACCAGGCCAGTAATGCGGCACATGCAGCAGCATATCAAGATGTTGAAGCCGCCTATTCTGAGCATTCGACGAGCATCAAATTCATTCCCGAGAACAATAGTTTTCGCACAAGTTTGCAAGCCATTTTAGAGAAGATTGACACAAGCAGAATTTTCTTTCTGGTAGATGATATTGTTTTTATTCGCCCTGTAGATTTGAACGATATATCGGCAATTGATCCTAAGAGTGCCATATTCAGCTTACGGCATAGCCCGCACTTGCGGCGTAGTTATACCGCTAACGTTAAGCAACTTCCGCCAAAATTTTCCCCATCCAAGATCAATTCGGCATTACTTGAGTTTAAATGGTTTGAGCAAGGCAATGAGTGGTCTGATCCATGGTCATTAGATGGACAAGTTCTCTCCACGGCTGAAATTCGCGTGCTGACGCGATTATCTGATTTTAAAGCGCCAAATACTTATGAAGCTGCGCTGAAATCTTTTAATGACATTGCAAGGAATCGCGCGGGAATCTGCTATGCGGAAAGCAAGATTCTCAATCTACCCCTCAACCGAGTGCAAAATGAAGTGCGTAATCTGAGTGGTCATGTGTCGCCAGAATTTCTGTTGGCGCAATGGAACAATGGAATGATGCTAGACACGAGCGCACTGGATGCCTACATACCGTTGGCGCCACATGAAGAACACGCTCTTTCCTTTAAGAGGCGGGTGTGAAGAGAAGCTTGGTTATCGTGGGCGCCGGCCTCGGTGGCTGTTTTCTTGCAGATCAGTTGGCAGAAAGCTGGGATGTCACCATAGTTGAGCTTGGATCTCGGTCGACACAGTTACAACAACAACTGCGGGATGCTGATAAAGCGGCGATCACTTATCCCCATGTTGGTTCCGGCTTAGGAGGGACGACCACGGTTTGGCATAACGGACTGATCGAGGTCGATGAAACAGTATTCCAGCAGAAGTGGCCATTCCCAAAGGCTGAACTGGCTCAATATTACAAGCAGGCTTTTCAAAAACTAGCCGGAGTTTGCCAGGACGATATTATTCAAGAGATCGGTGTGCTACGCCAAAAACTTAACGCGTTTGGCTTACCGAAAAACCTACTGGGGCTAGGCCTGTATTATCCCCGCCGTCGGATCAATGTCTGGCATGCGCTTGCATTAAAAAAGCGCGTAAAAATAATCAAGGGTGAAGTTGTTGATTTGATGCCCGGAGATAGTGCTGAAATTCATCATTTGATCATCAAATGTGGGAACCAGACAGTTGATCTTGCTGGTGATGTATTCGTGTTGGCGGCTGGCGGACTCGGTACCCCCCTGCTGTTACAAAAAATGGCTGAAACCTTAACGCTGCCGGCATTACAGCAAGCGGGACTGCATTATGAGGATCATCCTTCTGCGTTTGTGGGCGACGTTGTTTTAGATGAGCCTCTTTATAAGCTTTGGAATTTTCCTGTTGCTAGTGCAAAGGGAAATTTAAGATTGCCCTTGGTGGTACAGCAGGATGGGTTACTCATTTCTTTTCAATTAAGACCTGCGAGCCAATTCCGAATGGGGCCACCACGCAACAGGGTAAAAAGCGTGTTGAATCAATTGAGGAACGAACCATTTAAACTTCGAAATTATTTCCGATTATTATCGCATGGGGATGATGTATTGGAGATACTCTCATTTAAGTATGGAATTCGGTTGCCTACGCGCCACTATTCTCTATTGATGGTTGCTGAGCAACCACCTTCTAATGATTGTGCTGTTTGGCGTGATCAACAAAGCCAAGCGATCTACCGTAAATGGAATCTCTCGCCGAGCTATGTAAGCTCCCTGCAAAAATCTATTCAACAGGTTCTGCTCCTATTGGGCGACAAGGTAAAAAGTGCAACCATTTTTACAGGGTGGCTTGAAAGTGCATTTTCTTCTTCCCATCATTCGGGAACAGCGCGCATGGCTAACACGCCGACGCAGGGCGTATGCGATCCAAATGGTTTGGTCTTTGGGATGAAAAATCTGTATGTCTGTGATGGATCGTTGATTCCCGCTAGTGGTTATGCAAACACGGGCCTTACGATTGCCGCACTTGCACTGCGTATGGCCACTCACCTGCGAGCAGTTCATTAAATGAAACGTGCTGCTAATCTTTTTCTTTTGAATGTTGCTTGGTGCTTGTGTAGGCTAAGTTTTTTTTCGTGAAAGCAGACTAAATCTATGCCGGCAGGGGGTGCTACCCAAAACCAGCCCTTGGTGAGCGTGCTTATGTCTTTCCATAATGCACGGGGCACCTTGTTGCGTTCCATTCGTTCATTGCTCTGGCAGACCTATCCGCACTGGGAACTGATTCTGTTGGAT
>JAHECG010000177.1 GCA_024641855.1 Betaproteobacteria bacterium
GTTGCATCGATGCGACTTTGTGGTGGCTGATTGCGATCCATTTTTTCGATCGCAATCTACCTCAGCATGGCCTCGCTAAAGAACTCGCCAAACCGATCGAACGCGCGCTGAATTGGCTGCATTGCCAAGAGCACCAAAAACTTTTTTTATTGCAGCAAAATGAAGCCAGCGACTGGGCCGACATCATGCCGCGTTCCGGCTTCGTTCTGTATAGCAACGCTTTGTGGTATTATGTGAAGCACTTATACGGTCTGCCGCATTCAGAAGAGACCAAGTTTCATTTCAATCATTTGTTTTTCCCGTTCTCCGGGAATATGCCTGACTATCACCGCCTTCGGCTGTTAACGCACTATGTCCGTCGGCACGCAAGACGCAACGATTTATATTTGAGCTTCGTCAACTTTTCCTTTTGGGGAGAAGAAGGCGATACCTTCGGTAACCTGCTAGCCATCTTGCTCGGGTTGGCAGACGAAGGGCCAACCCATCGAATTTTGAACGCGATCGACCAAGCGCAACGTGACGTTCCTTATCCGCTGCGGGTCACCTGCAAGCCCATCGGCAAGGATCATTTGCTGTGGCGTGAATACATGGGACGGCATCGGCAAAATTATAATTATCAATACCACAATGGCGGCATCTGGCCTTTTGTGGGTGGTTTTTGGGTCATGGCACTGACCGCAGCAGGACTGGAATCACGAGCACGACAAGCCCTGGTGCAATTAGCCCACGCCAATCAAGTCGCCGATTGGGGTTTCCATGAATGGTTTCATGGCAAAAACGGAACGCCGCACGGCATGCGTGGTCAATCCTGGAACGCCGCCATGTTCTTGTTGGCGCACCATGCGCTGGAACACAAAGTATTCTGAAAATAAGCAACACCTAGAACGACCTCGCCAGACTGTCTACGCTGTACGCCAAGCGGTTGCACGCTTCGGCCTATTTTTGCACCACCCCATGCCAACCGAAAGGGAGCATATTCATGATCGAACAACATAACGACGCCGTGATGCATGGTCAAAGCTTACTCAGTGATCACGACATTTATTTATTTAAAGAAGGCTCGCACTTCCGCCTTTATGACAAGCTCGGATCGCATGCCTTTACAGTCGATGGTGTGCCCGGCGTGTTGTTTGCCGTGTGGGCACCGAATGCACGCCATGTGTCGGTGATGGGTGATTTCAATCAGTGGCAAACCAACGGTCACCGCTTAAAGATGCGCAACGATGAATCCGGCATCTGGGAAGGTTTTATTCCGCACCTGGAAATCGGCAATGCGTACAAATATCACATCGCCTCACGCTTCCACGGCTACACAGTAGATAAGGGCGACCCATTCGCGCCCTACTGGGAGCCCCCACCCAAAACCGCCTCGCGCAGCTGGGCGCTCGACTATCAGTGGAACGATGCGACTTGGATGAAGTCCCGCGCCGCAGCCAACAAACTTGCTGCACCTACCGCTGTGTATGAAGTCCACTTGGGCTCCTGGCAACGTTCACCGGAACAACCGGAGCAACTCCTCAGCTATCGCGAGATCGCACACGCGCTGGCCAATTACGTCAAGGAGATGGGCTTTACCCATGTCGAATTGATGCCGGTGACCGAGCATCCGTTTTACGGCTCCTGGGGCTATCAAACCACCGGCTATTTTGCCCCCACCAGTCGCTACGGCACGCCACAGGATTTCATGTATCTGGTCGATCATCTGCATCAGCATGGCATCAGCGTGATCCTGGATTGGGTGCCGTCGCACTTTCCGGACGATGCGCATGGCTTGAGTTATTTCGATGGCACGCATTTGTATGAACACGCCGATCCTAAACAGGGCTATCACCCGGAATGGAAAAGCTCCATTTTCAATTACGGCCGCAATGAAGTGCGTTCGTTCTTGGGCAGCAGCGCCATGTTCTGGCTGGAAAAATATCACATCGATGGCTTGCGCGTGGATGCCGTGGCCTCGATGTTGTATCTGGATTACGGGCGCAAAGACGGTGAATGGGTGCCGAACGCCTATGGCGGCAAAGAGAACATCGGCGCCATCGAATTTCTGCGGCATTTAAACGAGACGATTTACCGCGACCACCCGGACACGCAAGTCATCGCCGAAGAATCGACTTCATGGCCGATGGTGT
>JAHECG010000178.1 GCA_024641855.1 Betaproteobacteria bacterium
GTTGCATCGATGCGACTTTGTGGTGGCTGATTGCGATCCATTTTTTCGATCGCAATCTACCTCAGCATGGCCTCGCTAAAGAACTCGCCAAACCGATCGAACGCGCGCTGAATTGGCTGCACTGCCAAGAGCACCAAAAACTTTTTTTGCTGCAACAAAACGAAGCCAGCGACTGGGCCGACATCATGCCGCGCTCCGGCTTCGTTCTGTATAGCAACGCTTTGTGGTATTATGCGAAGCACTTATACGGTCTGCCACATTCAGAAGAGACCAAGTTTCATTTCAATCATTTGTTTTTCCCGTTCTCCGGGAATATGCCCGACTATCACCGCCTTCGGCTGTTAACGCACTATGTCCGTCGGCACGCAAGACGCAACGATTTATATTTGAGCTTCGTCAATTTTTCCTTTTGGGGAGAAGAAGGCGATACCTTCGGAAACCTGCTAGCCATCTTGCTCGGGTTGGCAGACGAAGGTCCAACCCATCGAATTTTGAACGCGATCGACCAAGCGCAACGTGATGTTCCTTATCCGCTGCAAGTCACCTGCAAGCCCATCGGCAAGGATCATCTGCTGTGGCGCGAATACATGGGACGCCATCGACAGAACTTCGATTATCAATACCACAATGGCGGCATCTGGCCTTTTGTGGGTGGTTTTTGGGTCATGGCACTGACTGCAGCAGGACTGGAATCACGGGCACGACAAGCGCTAGTGAAGTTGGCCCAGGCCAATCAAGTCGCCGATTGGGGTTTCCATGAATGGTTTCATGGCAAAGATGGAACGCCGCACGGCATGCGTGGTCAATCCTGGAACGCCGCCATGTTTTTGCTGGCGCAGCATGCGCTGGAACACAAAGTATTTTGAAATAAGCAACGCCTAGAACGACCTCGCCTGACTGTCTACGCTGTACGCCAAGCGGTTGCACGCTTCGGCCCATTTTTACACCGCACCATGCCAAGCGAAAGGAAGCATATTCATGATCGAACAACACAACGACACCGTGATTCACGGTCAAAGCTTACTCAGCGATCACGACATTTATCTCTTCAAGGAAGGTTCGCATTTCCGCTTGTACGACAAGCTCGGCTCACACGCCATCGTGGTGGATGGTGTGCACGGCGTGCTGTTTGCCGTATGGGCACCGAATGCACGCCATGTGTCGGTGATGGGTGATTTCAATCAATGGCAAACCAACGGTCACCGCTTAAAAATACGCAACGACGAATCCGGCATCTGGGAAGGTTTTATTCCACACCTAGAAATCGGCAGTGCGTACAAATACCACATCGCCTCGCGTTTTCACGGCTATGAAGTGGATAAGGGCGACCCATTCGCGCCTTGCTGGGAAGCCCCGCCCAAAACTGCCTCGCGCACCTGGGCGCTCGACTATCAGTGGAACGATGCGACTTGGATGAAGTCCCGCGCCGCAGCCAACAAACTTGCGGCACCTACCGCGGTGTACGAAGTTCACTTGGGCTCTTGGCAGCGTTCGCCGGAACAACCGGAGCAACTCCTCAGCTATCGCGAGATCGCACACGCGCTGGCCAATTACGTCAACGAGATGGGCTTTACCCATGTCGAATTGATGCCGGTCACCGAGCACCCGTTTTACGGCTCCTGGGGCTATCAAACCACCGGCTATTTTGCGCCCACCAGCCGCTACGGCACGCCACAGGATTTCATGTATCTGGTCGATCATCTGCATCAGCATGGCATCAGCGTGATCCTGGATTGGGTACCGTCGCACTTTCCGGACGATGCGCATGGCTTGAGTTATTTCGATGGCACGCATTTGTATGAACACGCCGATCCTAAACAGGGCTATCACCCGGAATGGAAGAGCTCCATTTTCAATTACGGCCGCAATGAAGTGCGTTCGTTCTTGGGCAGCAGCGCCATGTTCTGGCTGGAAAAATATCACATCGATGGCTTGCGCGTGGATGCCGTGGCCTCGATGTTGTATCTGGATTACGGGCGCAAAGACGGTGAATGGGTGCCGAACGCTTATGGCGGCAAAGAGAACATCGGCGCCATCGAATTTCTGCGGCATTTAAACGAGACGATTTACCGCGACCACCCGGACACGCAAGTCATCGCCGAAGAATCGACTTCATGGCCGATGGTGT
>JAHECG010000027.1:0-27104 GCA_024641855.1 Betaproteobacteria bacterium
AAAACAACTCAAACATCATCGTATGGCAAATTTCCGCGAGTGCGGGATTGTAGCGGTGGCCTTCGTCGCGCATGAAGGCATGCTGGGCATTGAATTCATGCCAGGTGAAATTAACCCCCGCATCGGTCAGTGCTTGATAAATAAGCTGGCGACCAGCCGGTGGAATATGCGGGTCTTGTTTACCCCAGATCATCAACATTTCAGCTTTTAGTTCGGCGAATCGCTCCAGTGTGTTGTCCTGTTTGCCTTGTCCTAAGGTGCGTGAATGGACATCGGTAGCATAGAAGCTCACGGCTGCCAGAATTTCCGGATTCATAGCACAGCGGATACTCAAGTGGCCACCCAAACAGATGCCGACGCAGCCTAAGCGCCCATTGCAATCATTGCGGGTGAGCAGATGGTCGATGCAGGCACGTGCATCCTCATCGTAGGAGGCGAGCGTTTTTGCGAATTTGTAGCGATTGCCTTTATCCGTATCGGCTTGGTTGTATTCGAATGTGCTGCCGGGCGGCTCGAAATCATGATACGTCTCCGGTACCGCAACCACATAGCCATGGCCAGCCAGCAGACGCGCGGTACGAGCAATCGGCCCGGTCATTTGATAGATTTCAGCGAACAAAACAATCCCGGGGAATGTGCCTTCGGATGCTGGGCGGAAGATGAAGGTGCGCATCACACCTTGAGTTGTATTTAAATCGACAAAATCTTCTTGGATCAGCATGGCTTGTTCCCCGCGTTAATGTTGATCTAGTAACAGTGTTATATTTAACAGCGGCGCGATGACGCGCGCCACCGGCGTTGGGCTGTGCGGGATGATACCCAGTAACGGCGCGGCAATGCGCCTGTTCAGCGTTTGGATATTCTCATCGAATAAATGCATATCGGGGTCGATCTGATTTGCTACCCAGCCTTGCAGTGGCAAGCCTGCGGCTTGAATCGCTTGTGCTGTCAGTAAGGCATGGTTGAGGCAGCCCAAGCGCATACCGACGACCATAATCACGGGTAATTTGAGTTGTTGCGCCAAGTCGGCGCTGGTTTGCGTCTCATTGAATGGCACCATCCATCCACCGACCCCTTCTACAATCACGACATCGGCCAATGCCTGCAATTGATGAAAGGCAGCGAGTTGCGGTGTGATCTCGATGTGGATATTTACTTGCTGTGCCGCGAGATGCGGTGCGGCGGCGGTCGCTAACGCATAGGGGTTGACCCATTCCAGTGGTGCGTTGATCGTACTCGCTGAACGCAAGGCAGTAACATCATCACATTGCAAGCCCTGGGCAGAAGCCGCGCAACCCGCAGCCACTGGCTTCATGCCGACCACGGACTTACCGGCAAGTGCAAAGGCTTGTAGCAAGGCGCATGAGATCAGGGTTTTACCGACACCCGTATCTGTGCCGGTGATGAAATAAGCGGGCTGCATGGATTATTTACGCGGCTGCCACAATACATCCGGCACACCGAAGGCCTGGTTGAGTGCGCGGCATAATACAAACAATAAATCGGACAAACGATTTAGATACATCAGGGACGTGCTGGAAATCGATGCCTGCTGCGCTAACTCAGTTAGATTGCGTTCTGCACGCCGACACACCGCGCGCGCAACATGACACAAAGCAGCGGGACGCGATCCCCCGGGGAGAATAAATTCTTTGAGCGGGGGCAAGTTGTCATTCAGGGCATCCAACTCCTGCTCCAGGCGCGTGACCATTTCGGCAGTAATGCGTGTGTAATTTGGAATGGATAATTCGCCACCAACTTCAAACAGCTCATGTTGTACGCGGGTTAGCATGGCCTGCATTGCGGCGGGTAGGTTCGGTTCCGCGAGTAGCACGCCGAGTTGGCTATTCAATTCGTCGATCGTACCAAGCGCTGCAATGCGTGGGTTGTGTTTCGGTACGCGCGCACCATCGCCTAGGCCGGTAGTGCCATCGTCACCGGTGCGCGTATAAATCTTGCTGAGGCGGAAACCCATCAGGCTTGCGCCTTTTCGAGCGCTTTGCTGGCACGGAAAAATAGGATGGCCATGGCGAAACTGAGTGCGACTGATATCAAAAAACCGAACAGCACGAGTATCACGCTAGCAATTGTAATACCCATGCCTAGCGTCAGGTAGGCGATCAATTTTGTTTGACCAAATAATGGATCTTCACAGCGTAATAGTTTTATACCGAGGTAAATGGCGATAGCGCCGAATAGGACTAGCTCGCCAATCGATAGCAGGGTGTTAACCATGCTGGCTTCTGTCGCATTATTAAACGGCGCAGTCAGCGTTGAAATAATGGTGGCAACGATGTACAGCGAAATTGCTAAATTTGCTGCGCGGTACCCCGATTTTTGATTCAGCAGCCTTTTGAAGATCAGATAAACGTAAATCGATAGCGCGGACATCACGTACAAGGTCGCAATTGATGGAAGCTTTAAGGCGGGTATTGTTTGCGCAAAATAAATCAATGCAAAATAGAGCGGCATTAAAATTACGCCTAAGATGCAACAGACCCCGGCCCACCAAAGGTGTTTTGGGGAGAAGGAATAGTCTAGGGTGCTGGAGAAATCGAAAGCGCTTGGTTCTTCGACGCCATCAACTTCAGCGGTCGGTGGGGCGTAAGGATTACGTTCCATGAGCATGACTCGTCAAAATAATGTCACGAGAATAGCATTTTTAACGGGGCTGAGCGAAACGGCAATCGGAACCAGCGTTATTAGCGCCTTGGCGCTGAATGATTGAAGTTACGTATGGGCCTTGTTTAAAATTCGTTCTGTAGTTTTTTGTAACCCTTGACCAAGTCGATATTGGTGCGGGCCACGTCCTCGGAAAAATCCATGGCAGCAGGCGGAACCGATTTGATCTGGCTCAAATCTGAGTTGGAGTGGATATTGGTGGTGGACGGAATGTAGAAATTCTCTGGTACATCGCAGCCTTCGATGACCGAGTTGTGGCGTACGACGGAGCGACTGCCGACCACGCAGTTGAACAACACTGAATTGAAACCGATGAATACATGATCGCCGACGACGCACGGACCATGCACGATGGAACGATGAGCGATCGAAGTGTATTCGCCAATTTTGACTAATCCGCCGGATTTCGAGTGAATCACCACGCCGTCTTGAATATTCGAATTGGCGCCAATGATGATCGGCTCCATGCCACCTTTATCATCGACTTCATCGGCGCGAATAACCGCGTACGGGCCAATAAACACGTTTTCACCGACAATGACTTTGCCGCAAATAATGGCGGTGGTGTCAACGAAGGCAGATTCGGATATCACAGGCAGGTCGCCACTGGGGTTTTTTCGGATCATATGCAGGGGTTTTGGCAGTCGAAAACACTGCTATTCTATCCTGAATGAGCAGACGCGGGTATGCCCTAGCAAAATGCCGCAGTTATGGTATGAACTAGGCGCCCACCAATGTTTTTGCGTGGTGCTAGTTGTGTGACCAGTACATCGAAAGGTAGGGTGATGGCTTTTCGTCCAAAAATCGATTTGGGTTGATCGAGACCAAAGGTTTCATGTGAGCCGACCACCACCAAATCAGGTTGCCACGATTGAACGACGTCAGCAACGGAAGACTTAAGATCGCCAGCCGCGACGATGCTTTCAACATCAGCGGCACCACAGCGGCTTAACAGCAAGTCGAGCTTCCCGGAAAACTGTTTGATCAGGGCGTCGCAAGCCTGTGTCGGTGTCAAAAATGGCGCATGCCCCGATTCGTAGCCCGGGGTGTAATCGATAATGGTTGCGGTGGCGAGCGTGGCGTTGTAAAGCTGCGCCATTGTTAAAGCCCGTTGCACGACAAGTTCACCATTCATTGAAATATCGATGATCGCCAGAATGTTGCGATAGTGACGCATGGGGTTTTTCCTAAGCAATAGACTTGATGAATGAGCGTTGAAGTGCCGGTATATCGGCGTCGGCTTGTTTGCATTTGTTAAAGATGCGCACACTGCATTGATTACAGAGGTCACGATCCAATCGTGCGTAGATGGAGCCGATTACATCGGCACGCGCATTGAAGATATTGGCTTCGCCAATTTCCTGCAAGTAGCCGCCACTCTTGAGTATGTCGCGCACCTCGTCTTTGAGGCGGTAGAAATATAAGTCGCCACCGAATTTACGGCGCCGACGGGCCTCTTGTACCAGCATTTCGGCGCCAGCAATATCGATGAAATTGATGCCGCTAGCTAACAGCAGTACATGTTTGTGCTGTAGATTGGTCTCATCGATTTCTTGTAAGGCTTGCTGTACATGATCAACGGCGCCAAAAAAGATGGAGCCATTGACGCGAATGATTTTGAGTTGTGGGCATTCAGGGAAACCATTAGTGTCGACGAAGTGATAACTGCCCGGCTCCGGATCCGGCACCATGGCGCGAATTCCCGGGCGCGAGGTGCGGTAGAGGTAAACTAATAGCGACAACAGCATGCCGACGAAAATCCCTTTCTCTAGATTGACGAGGGTTCCAATCAGCGTCACCCACAAAATTATAGACTCCATGCGGTTGGTCTTCATCACCAAACGGATATGGTGGAAATCGATCAATCCCCATGCGACCAGGAAAAGAATGCCGGCCATTGCGGCCGTTGGCAAGTAAGCGGCTAAGGGTGCGACTAACAATAAAATGAGTACCAGAAATAGCGAGGCATATACAGCAGCTAACGGAGTGCGTGCGCCAGCAGCGTAGTTTACACCGCTGCGATTGAACGAGCCGCTGGACGCATAGCCGGAAAAGAATGAACCGAAAATATTGGATAGACCTTGGCCGATAAATTCTTGATTGCCATCGATGCGCTGCTCGGAACGCGTGGCGATCGCGCGTGAAATAGAGACGGCCTCGGTGAGCGCCAGCATCGTCACCACTAAAGCGGGGAACAGTGTGTCTTGTAGTGCGCGCGGCGAAAAGTCAGGTAACGATAAAGGCGGCAACCCGGAGGGTAGTGCACCCAGGGTTTTGATCTGGGTTGTTTCTATACCGATGAGTTGATTGATGATCAGCGCACCAATACTGCCGACAATCATAGCGGCAATCATGAATGGAAATTTTGGATAAAAACGTTTGACCAAAATACCGGATGCTAGGGTGATGAAACCCACGGCCGTGACATAAAAGTTGATCACATCGAGGTGCGTAAACAACTGGTGAATTGTTTCGAAGAAAGGGGTGCCGCGCGCGATGGGTATACCGAAAAAATGCTTGATCTGGCTGGAAGCGATCAGCATAGCAGCACCGGCGGTGAAGCCAATCACGACGGTGTGGGAGATAAAATTGACCAAAGTACCGAGGCGGGCGAGACCAAGGATTAATTCAAAAATTCCAACCATCAACGTGAGGGTCAACACCATATGGATAAATTCTGGTGAACCGGGTACGGCGTGGGTGCTGACCGAAGAAAACACCGCAATGGAAATCGCGGTGGTCGGGCCTGAAACCAAATGCCAGCTGGAGCCGAACAGCGCAGCGATGACCGCCGGCACCATGGCGGCATACAGGCCATACTCCGGGGGCATGCCGGCAATGGTGGCGAAGGCAACGCCTTGGGGAAGAACGATAAGCGCGCCAGTCAAGCCGGCCATCAAATCGGTGCGCGAGGAAGTGCGATTGACTAGCGGCAACCATTGCAGGAATGGAAAAAAACGACGATACCGCGAGGGTAGACTAAAGCTGGAAACACGCATGGAGTAACCCGGCTATATTAAAAATTACTTTAAATATTAGTCGGTTGCGTGTTAAGTCGCGGTTAAGGCGGTGTTAAGGATGCGTTAAGTGTCGACGTTTGGCTTAAAAATGAGTTGTGCGGTGGTACCTTCGCCTTCTCGACTCTCGATGAGAACATCCCAGCCGTAGCGGTCGCATATTCGTTTTACCAGCGATAAACCAATCCCGGATCCCTTGCTCGCAGAGCCTTTATAGTAGCGCTGAAATACGCGCGCCAACTCATCGGCTTTGATGCCAATACCCGTATCGCTGACGACCAATCGATCCGCGTACAACGAGATCTCGATTTTGCCGGTCTCGGTGTAAGAAAAAGCGTTGCGGATCAGATTGCTGATGACGATGGATAACAAGGTGCGTTCACAGGGAAGATAAGGCTGTGAGATGATTTCCAGGTCTAATACGGCTTTGCGGCCTGCAATTAAATGCCGATGCTTTTCAACGCATTCTAGTAGCACTTCTTTGACCGGACATTGATCATCCGGTTGCGCTAGCGCAGTTTCTTCCCGCGCCATGAGCAAAAGCGCCGTGGTTAATTCGGTCATATCGCGACTTGCACGCTCGATGCGGGCGATGCGTAGTGTTTGTTTTGGATTTAACGTGACGTCGCTTTCCAAAACCTCGGTGGCGCCTTGAATGACGGCTAGCGGGGTTCGCAGTTCGTGGCTTACATCTGCGGTGAAAGCGCGCTCGCGATCGATGAAGGCACGTAAGCGGCTTAAGTAGTTGTCAAAAGAACGTGCCAGCTCACCTAATTCATCTTCGGTGAAATGGTCGCTCAGGGCGGGACTTTGTCCTTCTGGGCTTGCATCGTGAACTTCTTTAGAGAGGCGGGTAATGGGTTCGATGACACGTCCGGCTAACCAATAGCCACCGGCCGCAGACAATAGCGCCATGATGAGAATGCCGCCCGCAAGATAGAACGCGAAGCGATTTTCTCGTTCCAATTGCGATGCCTCGTCAAATACCATGACATAACGCAAGGCATCGCGCTGGGCCACGATGGTGCGGTAAGGAGCGCCATCGAGTAGGACTTCATACTGCCCTTGTGGAAGGCGCTGCACGGCGAGCGGGACTTCCGGTGCAGCGGCATCGGGTGCAAAAACATAACCACGTAGGCTTAAGGTGTTGGGTGGCAGAGAGTGCGGATTACGTGCGCGGCGAGCGAGGTAATCTTCCATTTCGGCTTGCAGGGTTTCGTCGATGAGACGTTTACCCAAGTCGTGCGCTGAAAAATACAAACCGATGGCGAGGAGAAGGCTAACGAGCGCACCGAACCAGGCGAAGGTAAATGCGACTCGGAAGCGTAGGCTATGAGGTAGACGCATCCTGCTCGGCGATTTGATACCCCATGCCGCGGACGGTCCGTATCAGTGGTGCCTCGCCTTCCGTGTCAATGGAACTGCGTAATACATGCATGTGGGCGCGCAGAGAGTCGCTATCGGGCGGGGTATCACCCCAAACAGCGTGTTCCAGTTCGCTGCGTGCCAACACTTTGGGTGACTGACGCATTAAGGTTTCCAATAGACGTAATGGAATCGGCGGTAGTTCGAGGGTACGGTCACCGCGCGCGACGCGCATAATATGGGTATCGAAAACCAAGTTCCCCACTTGCAAATGCGTTTGCAGACCTTGCGATTGCGCACGACGGGCAAGGGCTTTGAGACGTGCCTCCACTTCACGCAGGGCGAAGGGTTTGACGACATAATCATCGGCGCCGGATTCTAAGCCAACGATTTTATCGTCCAAGGCGTCACGGGCCGTGAGAATGAGCACTGGCGTGGTTTTGCGTGCATCGTCGCGTAGTTTGCGGCAGAGCGTAATGCCATCCATGCCGGGTAACATCAGGTCGAGCAAAATTGCATCATATTCGTTGACCGTGGCTAAATGTAATCCGGTCAAACCATCCCCGGCAACGTCCACCGCATGGCCGCGGTCTTCCATGAAGTCGACCAAATTGGCGGCGAGATCGCGATTGTCTTCGATGACCAGGAGGCGCATGAATGTGCGTAGGTTTTTTAAGAATGGTTATTGTACTGTCTGGCGAAAAAAAAGGCGGCCCGCAGACCACCTTTTATCAAATATCGAGCAACTTATTCGGCGATGCCGACCGCTTCGGTGAGTGTTTCATGCTGCTTGCGATGTTCCGCCATCCCCTTGAACAGAGAAATGAGTACCGTGGCAGCACCCAAAATGAGTGCCAGTGCGAGAACTCCATCTCCAATCAATTTCAATGTGTTAAGGGTGCTTGCGGGCAGCGGGGCGATTATCTGCAATTTCACCAGATAGCCTGGAATGTAGAAAACACGACTGAACAGTACGGTAATCATAATGACCGCCATGGTGAGTTTCACCTGGTAGTCCTTTACATAGGTGGTGCCGATCGCGCCTAACTGAATGCCGAACAGCGAACCGAATAATATCAACATGGATAAACGCACATCCACTACACCTTCCAGGCCGTAGAAAATCGTGCCACCGAGGCCCATGACAAAAGCAATCACCAACTCCGTGGCGGAGGCCATGATGGCGGGCACACCGAGAATGTAGATCATGGCAGGCACGCCGATAAAGCCGCCGACCGCGATACTGGAAGCCAGCAGACCGGTGGCAAATCCCAGGGGGGCAATAAACAGCAGCGAGATATTTGCTTTGGCACAATTGAAATACATCATGGTGCCAGGAATGTGGATTGAATGAACCCATTGTGCCAGCTTGGGAACCTTGTGCTCATCGCTGTGGGGTTGGCTGCGTAGCTTTAGGTAATCTCGAAACACAAATCCACCGACAATCGCCAGCACCACAACAAACACGGTGGACACATAGAGATCGGTGCCGACCGCGCCGAAATCTCTTTTAATGCCCGTCATCACATGCTTACCATACAGAATGCCTAGTTCAGCGAAAACACCCATGATTAAGCCGAGTTTGATATCGACTTGGCCATATTTATGGCGTTTAGTGGCACCAACTAGCGCTTTGGGAAATTTATGGCAGATGTTGGATGCAACCGCGACGATGCCGGGAGCGCCCAAGGCCATCATTGCAGGTGTGAGCACGAAGGCTCCGCCCGAGCCGATGAAGCCAGAAACCATGCCGCCGATGAAGCCAATGAGGACTAATAGGATTGCGCTGGTTAGGTTAAGGTCGATGAATTGAATCATTTCCATGGTTTAGTTGCCTTTGTTTTTCTTGGGCGCGGCCTTGAAACCGATGGAATCCCAGAACGATGAAGTGAATGCGCCGTGCACATAGGAAACCGCAAAAGCGATGAGTATAGGGATGAAAACGTGCAGCCAATTCCCTTGCACCATCGTGCCATTTTTGGCGGCACAGGCATCTACAGTGGGTTCAGCGAAATAGACTAGTTCCCCCCCTTGGTTTACAACACAAGCATGTCCAGTCGTGTGAGCAAAATGCAAAATAGTGTTCACATTGTGGAATAACGCCCAGTAAAGCAAACCAACGAGGGCTCCCCAAAAAATTGTTTTAGACCAGCTTTTGTCGGTTTCGACCATGATTGAAGACCCTCAATTCATCAAATGTTAAGGTTTCGTTAAATCCTAGCATTTTCCTTGGGTTGCATACAATATAATTCGTTGTTTTGATGTTTATTAGATTATTCTGATGTAATTCTTGTGGACTTATCGTTTTTCGATAGTTAATGCCATTGTGTTTTGATTAATTGAAGATTTGTAAAATCGAGCCGCATCAAAGACCGCTAGCGTTACGTTTGTAAAAGCGTGGGAGATTAAGCGGGATGAACGGGGAGGGGTGGAAAAAGCTTGATAAGCGCCGCGCATTTTGGAAAAAATGCGCGGCCATGACGCTGTTTACGATGTTAGTTGTGGGATGCTTCTAAGCGGCCTTCGCCACTGGGCAGGGTTGTTTGGCATTCTGCGAAAATGCGCGCTTTACAGGTGCGGCAAATATCGGTGTCGAGCCGCGGATAGATCGCTTCGATAGGACGGGCTTTGGGTGGGAAGATGTTTTCAGGGCCAATATCAGCGATGTAAGGACCCTTACGCAAGGTCCCGCAAACCGTATCTTTAACGCGGTAGAAATAAAGACCACCCCCCATTTTTTCACGACGTCGTGCTTCCTGGGTCAGCATTTCTGCACCAGCGATATCGATGAAGTTAACGCCGGATGCCACCAACAATACATGCTTGTGATTCGGGTCTCGCGCATCGATTTCGTTTAAGGATTGCTGGATGTGATCGACCGCGCCAAAGAAAATCGAGCCATTGATGCGAATCATTTTGAGTTGCGGACATTCTTTATGGCCCGCCGCATCGATGTAGTGATAGCTGTCAGGCTCTGGATCTGGCACTACGGCTTGAACTTGAGGGCGCGAAGTGCGGTAAAGGTAAAACATGAGCGAAAGCAAAATGCCAAAGAAGATGCCTTTTTCTAGATTGATCAAAGTACCGATCAAGGTCACCCATAACACCACTGTTTCACTCCGACTGGCTTTGCCGATCGATGAAATATGGTGAAAGTCGATCAAACCCCACGCAACCAAAAATAAAATCCCGGCCATTGCGGCGTTCGGTAGATAAGCGGCAAGCGGCGCAACGAGCAACAGCACGACAACCAACGTGATCGAAGCAAAGACCGCAGCCAGTGGCGTGCGCGCACCAGATGCGTAGTTCACGCCACTTCGGTTGAAGGAACCGCTTGCAGCATAGCCGGAGAAGAAACTGCCAAAAACGTTGGATAAACCTTGCCCGATAAATTCTTGATTGCCATCGATACGCTGTTCGGATTTAACCGCAATGGAGCGGCCAATCGATACGGCTTCCGTTAGTGCCAGCATAGTCACCACAAGCGCGGGGAAGATCATATGGCGAATGGCATCGAGTGAAAAATCTGGGGCTGAGATCGGTGGTAATTGCGACGGCAGGGCGCCGACGGTTTTGATGCCGGTCACGTCCACCCCGCCGAAATACAGTTGAATGCCGACCGCAGCAAGGCTGCCGATAATCATGGCGACAATCATATAAGGTAGTTTGGGTAAGATTTTTTTGCACGCAATTCCGGTGACCAGTGTCAGGGCGGCAACGCTGGCGACGTAAGGATTGATGTTGTTTAAATGCAATACAAATAGTTTCAGTATTTCAAAGAATGGGGTGCCGCGCGGGATATCGATACCGAAAAAATTGCGCATCTGGCTGGCGGCGATCAGCAAGGCCGCACCGGCCGTGAAGCCGATGACCACGGTGTGGGAGATGAAATTCACCAACGCGCCCATGCGTGCTAAGCCCAGTAGTAATTGAAATAAGCCGGTGAGGAAGGTCAAGGTCAGTGCCAAACTGATGAAGTGCTGAGTACCGGGTTCCGCAAACGGACTGACGGAGGCAAACAGGGCAATAGAGATCGCAGTGGTTGGACCGGAAACCAAGTGCCAACTGGAACCGAACATGGCAGCGATAATGGCGGGGATCATAGCTGCATAGAGGCCATATTCCGGTGGAAGTCCGGCAATCGTCGCGAATGCCACGCCTTGAGGTAACACAATCAACGCACCGGTAATGCCCGCCATGCCGTCGGAACGCAAAGAATTTCGATCCACCATTGGCCACCAACGGAGAAATGGCAGGAGTTTGTAGAGCCATAGTGGGCAAGAGAGGGGTGCGTTCATAAGGTATGTCCGTAAGGGAATTAAGCGTTTAGTCGATCTTTCAGCAATTTTTAATTATCTAATATTCCGGCAGTCTATACAAACGTCAACGTCATAAATCGGGGTAAATTTTCCCGTAATTTCCCATAAATTGTTCTGAAATCAACAACTGCACTGGTTTCGTACAGACGTTACGTTAGCGGTAGTGAAAGAAATTTTAGTCTGTCTGGATTTCGTTCAGCTAGCGTTCAGCTAGTCAAGCATACAGTGTGCTGCATCAGGTAAAACCTGGTGTTTTTATCGCAACCATGCAATTCATTTATAAGGAGTCTGAACATGAGCAGCGTTAATATTAAGAAGAGTGTGATGTTGATGAGCCTGTTAGCGGTCGCTTCAACTACGGTGCTGGCCGATCATGATCGCGATTACAGTCGAGACAAATATGGAGACTATGCACGGGTAACCAATGTAACCCCCGAGTATGAGCGTGTGAATAATCCACGTCAGGAATGCTCGAGCGAATATATTCCGGGTGCGACTTACCGTAATGAGCGCGTGGATTCGGAGCACTCTTATACCGGCACGATTGTTGGCGGCATTACCGGCGCATTGATTGGAAGTCGCTTGGGCAAAGGCAAAGGTAATCGGGCGGCAACGGCGGTTGGAGCGATTGCCGGTGCGGTGATAGGTGATCAAGTGCAACAAAATGGTCGCAACGTAAGCGCTGGTTATGCCAACGTTGGGCATGAAGTGCAGCGCTGCCGCGTGGTAGACAATTGGGATAACCGCTTGACTGGCTATCGCGTGGTCTACGAGTATGCAGGCCGTAGCTACACAGCCGTGTTGCCGCAAAATCCGGGACGTCAACTTCCAGTGCGTGTTTCCGTGACCCCGGCTGTCGAGCAGTTATCGAGTAACTATTATCGTTAATCGTGCAGTCGTGCAGTCGCGCAGTCGCTCGGCTGCTTGGTACACTATGTGCAATTGGATGAAATGAGGTTAGCGATGCCATACCGTATGCTTTGGGTACTTTTGTGTGTACTGTTTCTACCCGCGGCTCATGCGCGTGATATTGGACTAGGTCAGACGCAATGGCAGCTTGCGAGTGGTGGGCAACTCAGCTTGGGCGATGCGGCTGACCAGGTGCAACGGCGCACGGGTGGGCGGATACTGTCGGCACAAGCGATACGTGAACAAGGCCGGGACATGTATCGTATCAAAGTGCTGACGCGCCAAGGTGAGGTGCGGGTCGTGATGGTGGATGCGGCAACTGGTCGCATGGAATAAAGCAACCCATGCGTATCTTGGTGATTGAAGACGAAGCGCAGTTGCGCGCTCAGGTGCAACGGCAATTGCAAGCGGATGGTTATACCGTCGATGTCTGTGGCGACGGTAAAGAAGGGTTATACCAAGCGAGTGAATATCCTTTTGACGCCGCGATTGTGGATTTGGGATTGCCGGGTTTATCCGGCATTGAAGTGATCAAACAATTGCGCGCGCTCGGCAAGCATCTGCCGATTCTGATTTTGACCGCGCGCGGCAGTTGGCAGGATAAAGTGCAAGGCTTGGAAGCCGGGGCCGACGATTACCTAGTCAAGCCGTTTCAAATGGAGGAGCTGCAAGCACGTTTGAAAGCACTGTTGCGCCGCGCTGCCGGCGCGACCAACAATCGTCTTGTGTGTGGCCCGATTAGCCTGGATTTAACTGCGCAAGCCGTGTCTTTGCATGGCACATCAATTGATCTCACCAGTTTCGAATATCGCCTGTTGGCATACTTGGTCAAACAGCGCGGCGCCGTGGTTCCTAAAAGCGAATTAGCCGATTATTTATACCCGCATGATCAAGATCGCGACAGCAATGTCTTGGAGGTGTTAGTGGGGCGCTTACGGCGCAAGCTCGATCCGGATGGCCATTTGATGCCAATTGAAACATTACGCGGTCGTGGTTATCGCTTTACGCTGGCCGAATCTCAATGATGTCACTTAATCGGCGCATGATTTTTAGCGCCAGTCTGGTGTTGGCGGTGTTTATTGTACTAACTGCATTGGCGTTGGATCGTGCTTTTTTTGAAAGCGCGCGTTCAGCCCGGCAAGAACGTTTGTTGGGGCAACTGTACTTGCTCATCGCGGCCGCTGAGGTGGATGGGCAGGGCCAGTTAAGTTTTCCGGATACGCTAACGGAGTCGCGCTTCAGTTTGCCGGGTTCGGGTTTATACGCGGTTGTTTCCGATCAGAACGGAATATTGCTATGGCGTTCAGCTTCTGCACTGAATATCAAGCCACCCTTTCAATCACAGTTGGCATCAGGCGATAAACGCTTCGAGACGCGGGGAGAATATTTTGTACAAAGCCTAGGCGTTAAATGGGCGGTCGGGCGTCAGCACTTCGCGTTTACGTTCAGCGTGAGCGAAGATCGCGCCGAACTCAATGCGCAAATCCGTCGCTATCGGCAAAATCTGTGGGGCTGGTTAGCCGCGCTGGCCGTCCTCTTGGTGTTAGCGCAAGCCGCTGTATTGCGCTGGGGATTGCGCCCTTTACGGCATGTGGCGGCTGAACTGAATGCGATTGAATCCGGTCGCCAGGAAAATTTACAAGGTACTTACCCCGAAGAGATTCAGCGTTTAACCGACAATCTAAATTCGTTGCTGGTACATGAGCGCGAACAGCGCCAGCGTTACCGCAATGCCTTGGCTGATCTTGCGCACAGCCTTAAAACGCCGCTGGCGGTGATGCGCGGTGCACTCAGCGAGCCATCGCACCTTCCTGCAACGGTCGAAGAGCAAGTGGCGCGCATGGATAGCATCGTGGCTTATCAGTTGCAACGTGCCGCGACCGCCGGAATTCACAAACTGAATGCGCCACCGATCGCGATTTTGCCGCTGGCCGAGAAAATCGTGATGGCTTTGCGTAAAGTCCATCGCGATAAGGCGGTGCAAGTCAACTTCGCCGTGGATATCGGCATGTGTGTGGCGATTGACGAGGGTGACTTGCTGGAGTTGTTGGGCAATGTGATCGAAAACGCTTTTAAGTGGTGCAAGCAAACAATTCGGATACGAGCCGAAGCGATCGAAGGACGCATCGTGCTGACGGTGGAGGACGATGGCTCAGGTATCGAGCCCTCGCGCTTAAATGAAATTTTGCAGCGCGGCGTGCGCGCGGATGAAGCGGTGCCGGGACACGGTATTGGGTTGGCGGTGGTGTGCGATATTGTGGCAGCGTATCAAGCTCAAATCGAAGCTGGCCGCAGCCGCTTGGGCGGCGCTGCGATCAGCTTGATTTTCCCGCAGCGCCCGAGCTGAGTCGGATAAGCTCCGGCCAGCGCATGGCCTTACCTAACCCTTATTTGCCGCACCTACTTTCTTTTTACCTTTTTGCGCAGCGAGTTTCGTCTGAACACATTTGATGGCCTGTTGCGCTTCAGGATCCCGTTTATATTTCAGATTGCGCTGCGCCATTTCCAGTGCCTTGTCCAAATGTGTGTCAGCCTCGCAATACAATTCCGCGAGTGAACCCAGGGTATAAATTTCACCGGCTTGCAACGGTGCAATATAGCCTTTTTCTGCGGCGGCATAGTAAGCCTTGGCCTTATTCGTATCGCCCAACTTTTTCGCTAGCCGGTAGGCGCGGTAATAATAAGAAGGGTGCGGCGCATCTTCTAGCATGGATTCTAGAATATTCAGTGCCTTCTCCGGCTCGTTGAGGGCTTCGTGATACTCAGCCCAATGCAGACGTAAGATCGGATCGCCTTTACGAATGGCGGTCGCTGCTTCCAGGTCGGCGCGCGCATCTTTAGCATGACCGGAATCGATCAGCATGCCGGCAGCGTTGGTGCGCGACCACATAGCTAAGTAAGTGAAATTTTCCGTGCGTGCCATTTGTTCCGCCTTGAGGAACATATTTCGGGCTTCGGTGAATTTCCCCTGCGCTTTATAAACATTGGCCATCGCAACGGCGATGTGAAAAACCTGAGGGTCGCTGCCTAAGGGCGGTAAGCGTTTAATGGCGCTGTTGATGTCGCCCAGACCGAGATCCGCCTCGGCTAGTACGGCGATCACTTCGTAATCTTCGGGAAATAATTGTTGTGCAATTTCGCCCCAACGGCGTGCTTCGGCAAATTGGTGGCGATAGGCATTCATGATCTCCAAGCCTTTGTAGGCATCGAAATTGGCATAAATTTTCAGGGATTGATGCAGACTTTCATCAGCGAGTTTAAGCCACTTGGGATCAATCGCTTCACGCGCTTTATCCAGATAAGCCGCCGCTAGCTGGGTGTGGACGATGAACAGTTTAGGGTGCTGCTCCAGTTTCTTCTGATAGAACGCAATGCGTTGATCAACGCTGGCTTTGGCTTCCCCAGAATCTTGTGTATCTGCAATGTCTATAGCTTGCGCAGGTTGAATTTGTAGACAGGAAAATAAAGCAAGGGCTGCTGAAATAGATTTAATGAAGCGGGAAATGTCCACAAGAGCCACCTTCTTAATCAAGAGGTTCAAAAAAACCGGCGCTAGGCATTGGCCCAGCGCCGGTCATGTCACTGAAACGCTAACTTGTGATTACGGCTGCGGCAAACCCAGGTATGGGAAAGTCGCAGAGTGCGGCACGTCGTTAGCGGTCGGCGAAGTGCGTCCGCCGGTATTTTCGCCGTTGGCTGGATTGATTAGCAAGGTGTTGACGCGAGCATCATACGGCGCGATCAAGTCAACTTGGTCGTCCGCCAATTCGCGGCCATTGGGAAAGTGTTGCGGTTTGGTGGTATCGAAAATCGCCACATCGGCCGCTTTCAGCATACGCTGACTTTCGTCGGCGCAATCTTTGCGTAAGGCGGGAACTGTAGCAATGGTATTGCCATTAGCGTCCAACTGATATGGCGTTTGGCATTGCAAGGTTCCAGCGACACCGGCGGCTTGTGCCGCTTCCAGGGCTGCAACGTGTTGGCTCGGATGCAGCTTGTTGATGATGCCGTTTTCTGGCGGGAACATGGAGCCGAAGGAACGGCCAGCGACGTCGGCAGAAGCGCCGTCAACGGTGTCAAAGCCGGAAGCGCCCCAAGAAATCAGGACTTTTTGACGGCCATGGGTGAACAGGCTTTGTGGCAATTCGACGGCCATTGCAGCGATATTTTTACCATTTTGCGGAATGCGGATGAACGGATCGTCGCGCAGGCCAGAGAAGGTCTTAACGGGCAGGCCAATTTCGGCTAGCGCTAACACGTTGCCCGCTTTGATGGCATCGTTTACGGCTTGATTGTTTGCAATATTATTCAAGTTCTTAATGGCATCCGGATTGAAGCCATTGAACTTGGTGATCACCAATTCTGAAGCGCTGGTAACACGTGACTTGCTTTCGTTGTCCTCATCCTCGGTTTCAGTGGTGATGGTGACAGCGCCAGTTTTGCCGCCGAAGGGGGCAATAAACACCATTACATTGTCGCTCAGCACTTTGGAAAATGGCGCTCTACGGCCATTGACACGGACTTTCGTCTCTTCACTATTAAAACCGGAACCCAGTACATAAACCAAATCGCCCTGGTTAACTTCGGTTGGATAGAAGCCGCTGATCCCGAGTTCGGTATCGGGGCTGCTCATCGTAGTGGTGAGTTGGTTGTTGTCGTCAAAGGTAAAGTGGAAAACGAAATTTTCCTTGATTTTGCTGTTATCGACAATGGTGCCACCCAGGTGCGCATTGCGGAAAGTATCGTCAAACGTCACTTTGCTATGGTTGTCGATGTACGCCTTAAAAGAGACGTCGGTCGGAAAAATGTAATTGGATTGCGACTGGGTTGGGAGTTGTGTTGCGGTACCGATGGTCGGGTTGGTGTCGATAATAAAAGCCAGCATTTGGCCGCGATTTAACATGAAATAATCGGTCAGGCGTGCATCATTGCGCGCAGTGCCGTTAAACAGTGCCGTGTCACCATGGTCGGTTGCATAAGCATTGTTGGCGCTAGTCGCCAATAAGCCACCGAATGCAGCGCACAGCGCAACGATTAGTAACGGTTTTTTAAACTGGGTGTTCATTAATATCCCTTTCAAAGTACTTGCCATCGTGGTTGAGTACATCGTTATTTTTAATATCCATACAAGATGAAACTGGTTTAAAACCAGTTGAACTTGTAAGCACTTTTTGTTCCACTTTGAATTTAACGTAACTAAGTACATGAAATACAATATAAATATTGTTTTATAGCCATGGTTAGTTAAGTGGAATAAGCTTGCGAATGTAAAAAAAATCGACATGGCTTTTAAATATAAAATCAATAACTTAATAAAGTATCTGGAAAGAAGCCTATTTTTAAGCGAGATAAATTTTTTTTGTGATTTTTGCGGTTGTCGGAATATTTTACACATCAAAAATACCTTTTTTACGGCATGCCAAGTAGTCTGAAAAGACTAAATTTTGGAAAAACAGGCTGGAAAATTGAACTTTCGATCGTTAAATTATTTTTTTCTAAGGTGGAACTTTTTGAGTTTAATGATTTTTGGGTGGCGTTTTTTGTCGAAATTTTTTACATGCCAGGCGGAACTTTTCGTAACTTATTATTAAGTTATTGAATAAATATAAAAATATTGAATGGCATAATATTTGCTCATGCTGGATCGAGAAAATTATTTCTCATTCATCAAGACAATAAGGGGACTAGAAACATGTCATTTATTCCAAAATTGCGATTTAAAGCTATTTTGGCTGTGGCGACCGTAGCATTGAGCGCGCAATATGCGACTCAAGCCGTTGCCGCACCAAGAGGTATTTCGCTGACTGAGCATCTTAAGACTCTAAATCTGGAGCCAACGAACCTTAACGATTTTGTTAAAAACAAGACCGCAGCTATTGCCTTGGGCAAAGCCTTGTTCTGGGATATGTCGGTTGGTAGCGATGGTATTCAAGCGTGTGCAAGCTGCCATTTCAGTGCTGGCGCCGATAATCGTGCAAAAAACCAAATTAGCCCGGGCATTAACCGCTCAAATCAAGATGCCTCGTCGAATAAAGACATTACTTTCGATAAAGGCCCTAACTACACTTTGCAAGCTGGCGATTTCCCTTTCCATAAGGTTTCCGATCCGAATGATCGTTATTCGACCGTTCTCCGCTCCAGCAACGATATCGTGTCGTCGCAAGGTGTCTCAAGTCGGACTTTTGTGAATGCGATTCCTGGATTCCCCGTTGAATTGACCAAATATTTGGCCGATCCCGATGGCTTCCAAGTTAATGGCGCCAACGTCCGTCGTGTTGAGCCACGCAATACCCCGAGCGTGATTAACGCCGTGTTGAACTTCCGTAACTTCTGGGATGGCCGTGCGCAAAATGACTTTAACGGTGTGAATCCGTTTGGCTCACGCGATGCGAATGCTTTCTTATATAAGAAGAATGCTAATGGTGACCTGGAAAAAACTTCAGTTAGCCTGAACAATTCATCCCTGGCTTCGCAAGCCGTTGGACCACCCCAAAGCCCGTTTGAGATGTCGGCAGTGGATCGTCCATTTGCTAAAATTGGCGTTAAGTTGTTGCCAATGCAGCCTTTGGCGCGCCAATTAGTCGCAACAGACGACAGCGTCCTGGGCGCGATGAGCCGGGGAAATAAACCTGGTCTGAAGGTCGACAATTATGCGAGCATGATTCAGCAGGCTTTCAAAGACACTTGGTATGATGCTTCGCAATGCGTGCGTGTGAATGCAGACAAGAGCCTTGATATTTTGAGCGAGAGCAACTGCAAGAAGAGTAAGAGAGCCGGTGAAAATACCTATACTCAGGCTGAGTACAACTTCTCCTTGTTCTTCGGTTTAGCGATTCAGATGTATGAGGCGACGCTGATTTCCGATCAGACGCCTTTTGACCGCTATTTGGATGGTGACGATACTGCACTGACCGAACAGCAGAAATACGGCTTTGAACTGTTCGGCAACAACACCATCAGTGAAGAAGGCCCAGGTCGTTGCAGCAACTGCCACGGCGGTCCAGAAACGACTGATGCTTCCATCTTTAAAGTTTCAAAAGTCGCCAATACCGGCGTTATCAAAGGCGGTGTTGGTCCAATCCGTCGTCGTCAAATCAACGTGGTTGATCTTGGTTTCAACAACATTGGTGTAACACCGACCCTGGAAGACTTGGGTGTAGGTGGCAATGATCCGTTCGGTGCACCACTGTCCGTAGCGCGTCAAGCCGTGTTGGACGGTAATGCCAGCCTGATTCGAGACCAGAACAATCCAGCCCTTCCATTCGTCAAAGCCTCCGACGTTCTGGGTTCCGATGGCGCGTTCAAGATCCCAATGTTGCGTAACGTGGAACTGACGGCACCTTACTTCCATAACGGCGGCGCTAAGTCTTTGGATGAAGTGGTCGAGTTTTATTTCCGTGGCGGTAATCACCAGTCCGTTGCATCCTTGGGTTTGACTGCACCAAGCAATTCGGATCCGAGTGTGATTCCACCTGGCACGGTTTTGAACACCGGCGCATTGGTTGGTTTCGACGCAACGCGTGCTAATCAAGTGGTGATTCGTCCAGTGGGTACTTTGTCTGGCCCGAATTTCGATAATGTGCCAGCACAGAACCCGTCAGCAGTATTCCGTGGTGGTCCTTTCATCGAAGAAGATAAGCAAGCAATCGTTGCTTTACTGCGCGGCATGACTGACGAACGTGTTAAGAATCGCAAAGCACCGTTTGATCATCCACAGTTGTTCGTGCCCAATGGTCATTGGGGTAATGAGAACTACGTGATCAACTTCTTTGGCACCGCTCTGGATCAGTTCGCTGAAATTCCAGCAGTAGGCCAAAATGGTGGCGATCAGTTGCCAAAGTTTTTGGGGATTGAGCAGTAATAAAACAAATACAATAAAGTTTTTGTTTTAACTTCAGGGAGGCGGGGTGAATATTCACCCCGCTTTTTTTTGTGCATGGGAAACAACGCTGGCGGCGCGATTGCGTGTTCGACAGCAGTATTTTCGTGTAGTACGCTACGCTGCACGCCGACAATCGTTTTGTTGCACGTAGATTCACTTCCATACAAGCGCGTAGTATTTCATGTCGACCTCACTTAAATTTGGCAATTACATCCGAGTAGGAGTTTTTGATGTTTAGAAGTTCAGTAGGATTCGTTCTGATTTTTTTATGCGCCATGGCATCCACTGACAACGCATTAGCGCTAGTGAAAGACACCGGCTTGCGTACGGGGCAGCCTGGCGCAGGCGGTCCAATCAATGGCCTGAATACCTTTGAATTAGCCTTGTTTAACGAGGGAAAAGCGCGCGTAGAAGCCTTGGAAACGACCTGTGAAACTTGTGTCAGCGTGTTGTCTGGAGGCCCAACGGGGGAATCTCCTTTGCTCGCAACCCGTACGAGCGCAACGGGCTTGAACGCCCGCTTTAACGCTGACCAATGCATTGCCTGTCATAGTCAACCGACCATCGGCGGTGCCGGTGGATTTTTGATTCCCAATCCCAAAGAGGGGGGGAACCGCGTAGCGGAAAATCCCTTGTTTGATTTGATTCCGCATCGCTTCGGGCAAGGCAATAAAGTTCCTACATTTATTCAGCAATATGGGCCGATTCGTATTGCGCGTTTCGTTAAAAATCCGGATGGTACGCCGGATGGACGGATTTATCCTTTGTTTACCATCGTTGGACGGTCGGATGACAAGACCATTCCACAATGTAATGCGCAGCTTCTGCCGCAGCCTAACTTTGAGTCCGAACTAAAAAAAGGGAATATCGTTTTTCGCATCCCATTGCCTTTGTTTGGCCTTGGATTGATCGAAGCCATCCCCGATGCGGAAATTCTGATGCGCCATCGTGCGAGCGCTGCCTACCGTATGCAAAACGGGATTAGTGGCGTACCCAATGGTAGTGTGAGTTATCGTTTCGGCTGGAAGGCGCAGCATAAAGCTTTGGAACGGTTCACGAATGCCAGTGATGACTTTGCACCGCAGATGAAAAAAATCGATCCGAAGTGCGTCGGTCCGAATACGCATGTCGCCCAGGAGTTGCTGAATGCGGCCGCGTTTGAAGCCCCGAGTGCGGATTTTATTAACCCACTGGTGTTATTGGCGACATCCTTCATGCGCTATCTCGATGCACCGCTTCCTGCGCCAATGAGTTCATTGGCGCAGCGCGGTAAAACGCTGTTTGGTACCGGCCCAGAACAACCCGGCATTGGTTGTGTCGCTTGTCATACGGCGCAAATGAATACTGCGGATAAAGTGTCAACCGCCGCTTTGCAAAACCAGACAGTCAATTTATATTCCGATTTGTTGTTACACCGCATGGGATCCAGTCTGGCAGACAATATTAGCCAGGGCCAAGCCAAAGGCGACATGTTTCGTACACCGCCATTGTGGGGGCTGGGCCAGCGTCGTTTTTTTCTGCATGATGGGCGTACAGACGACTTATTGCAGGCCATCGAAGCGCATGCTGCGCCAGCAGGCAATGGATATCCAGCATCCGAAGCGAATGCGGTCATAACGCGTTTTAAACTGCTGCCGCCTGCGGATCAACAGGCTATCTTGAGTTTCTTGCGGGCTTTGTAAATCAATAAAACCTTTTAACCGTACGTAGGTTTCTGTGCATTGTGCGGTTAAAATAGACGTTTTCATTGAACGTCCAAATCATGAGTATTCTGGTTAATCAAAACACCAAAGTTCTATGCCAAGGGTTTACCGGCAAACAGGGCACGTTTCATTCCGAGCAGGCGCTGGCCTATGGCACGCAAATGGTCGGCGGTGTTACTCCCGGCAAGGGTGGGCAAACCCATCTTGGGCTGCCGGTATTCAACACCATGCGCGATGCGGTACAAGCCACGGGCGCTAATGCCAGCGTGATCTATGTGCCATCGCCCTACGCAGCGGATTCCATCATGGAAGCGGCCGATGCTGGCATCGAAGTGATCGTGTGCATTACCGAAGGTATCCCGGTGCTGGATATGCTCAAGGTCAAAGCGGCTTTGAACGCCAATGGCGCAAAGCTGATCGGCCCGAATTGCCCCGGCATTATCACCGCTGGCGAATGCAAAATTGGCATCATGCCTGGGTTCATTCATCAGCCTGGAAAAGTCGGGATTGTGTCGCGTTCCGGCACGCTAACTTACGAGGCAGTGCATCAGACCACGCGTCTGAATCTTGGTCAAACGACCTGTGTTGGCATCGGTGGTGATCCGATCAAGGGGCTAGATTTTATTGATTGCCTGGAACTGTTTCAAAACGATCCGGCTACCGAAGCCATCGTGATGGTGGGCGAGATCGGCGGCACGCGCGAAGAAGAGGCGGCTGAATATATCAAAGAGAATGTCACCAAGCCGGTCGCTGCTTATATCGCGGGCCAGACTGCCCCCAAAGGCAAACGCATGGGCCATGCAGGTGCGATTATCGCCGGTGGAAAAGGTTTGGCCGAAGATAAAATTCGCGCGCTGGAAAAAGCTGGTGTGGTGGTGGCGCGCTCTCCGGCCGAAATCGGTGAAGCGCTGAAAATGGCGATTAATCGCTAACGCAGCACAGAAATAACGCGCAATGAAAATCGCCATCGCACAAATCAACTGTATCGTCGGTGACCTGAGCGGCAATGCGGCCAAGATTATCGACTACGCGAATCGCGCCAAAGAACAAGGCGCCACCCTGATGCTGACGCCGGAATTGGCGCTGTGCGGATATCCCCCTGAAGATTTGCTACTGCGCGAAGGTTTTTTGTCCAATTGCCTAGATGCCTTGTATGCGCTGGCGGCACAAATTAGCGGCATTACGCTGGTGGTCGGACACCCGGATGAGGTTAAAGGTCGACGCTTCAATGCGGCCTCCGTGTTGCGCGATGGGCGCGTGCTGATGACATATCACAAACATATTTTGCCGAACCACACCGTGTTTGATGAGGTGCGATATTTTTCTGAAGGCAACGAAGCTTGTGTGTTTGAGCATGAAGGTGTGCGCTTTGGCATCAATATCTGCGCCGACATTTGGGAATCTTCGCCGGCACAACTGGCGAAGCAGGCGGGCGCGCAAGTGTTGCTAGCGTTGAATGCATCCCCTTATCACATGAAAAAGCAGACGACACGCCACAGCGCGATTGCCGAGCGTATTGGTGAAACTGGCCTGCCAATGTTGTATGCGAATTTGGTCGGTGGGCAAGATGAGTTAGTGTTCGACGGTATGGCCTTTGCCATGAATCAAGATGGCCAATTGGCGCTTCAATTACCTGCGTTTGAAGAGGCTTTAGGCGTGGTTGAAATGAATGCGCTGAAATTTTCAACCGCGACGATAGTGCCAGAGTTGTCCTTGGAAGCCGCCGTATACCAAGCGCTGACATTGGCAGTACAGGACTACACTAATAAAAATGGTTTCAAGAGTGTGGAGCTCGGCTTGTCGGGCGGTATCGATTCGGCGTTGACCTTGGCCATCGCTGTGGATGCGTTAGGCAAAGAGCGGGTGCGAGCAGTAATGATGCCTTCCGAATTTACTGCGACCATCAGCTTGGAAGATGCGCGCCAGATGGCGCGCGATTTAAAAATCACGTACTCGGAAATCACCATCAAACCGATTTACGATGCTTTTTTGAGTAGCTTGGCTGATGAGTTTAACAATCTACCTTTCGATACTACCGAAGAAAATATTCAAGCAAGGGTGCGTGGTACGCTATTGATGGCGCTATCGAATAAATATGGAACCTTGGTACTAACCACGGGTAACAAAAGTGAAATGGCCACGGGTTATGCCACGCTGTATGGTGATATGGCGGGGGGGTTCGCCGTATTGAAAGATATTCCCAAGACGCTGGTTTATCGGCTCGTAAAATACCGTAATAATGTCAGTCCGGTGATCCCGGAGCGAGTGATTACCCGTGCGCCGAGCGCTGAATTGCGTGCCAATCAAACCGATCAGGACTCGTTGCCACCGTATGAGATTTTAGACGCGATCCTGGAAGCTTATGTTGAACACGATCTCTGTCCAAACGATATTATGGCGCTAGGTTACCTAGAAAAAGACGTGCGGCGTGTGGTAAGTTTGATTGACCGCAACGAATACAAGCGGCGCCAAGCACCGATTGGGGTGCGGGTCACGCAACGCGGATTTGGCAAGGATAGGCGCTATCCGATAACATCCAAGTATCAGCCTAAGTTTTGAACGGAAAAGGAGTCCGGAAATGAAAAAAATTGAAGCCATTATCAAGCCGTTCAAGTTGGATGAAGTGCGCGAAGCCTTGGCGGAAGTCGGGGTGACCGGATTGACCGTGACCGAAGTCAAAGGATTTGGTCGCCAAAAAGGTCATACCGAGTTGTATCGTGGCGCGGAATACGTCGTAGATTTTCTGCCTAAAGTCAAAATCGAAGTTGTCGTCTCGAGCGATAAGTTGGATATCGTGCTAGAAGCAATCGTCAATGCTGCACGCACCGGCAAAATTGGCGATGGAAAAATCTTTGTGACTAGTGTTGAACGGGTGGTGCGGATCCGCACCGGGGAAACCGACGACGCTGCGATTTAAATCTGGCGGCATCGCCGCCAGAAACAATGAATTAAGCGAGTTTTAAAATCACCAGAATTTATACCAGGGTTTTGCTAACCCAACCGGCGCGCCACGCAAATAGGCGCTGTTCGGGAAAGTCTTTTCCAACACACGCTGTGCATCCTTAGATAGATCGGGTAGCCCCATTTTGTCATAGGCGCGCACCATCACGGCTAAACCTGCTTCCGTAGCGGGCGTTTCCGGATAGGTTTTGAGCAAATTTTGCGCACGATTTACAGCCGCCACATAAGCGCCGCGACGATAATAATATTGCGCGACGTAGGACTCATGCGAAGCCAGCGCATTGACCAAATAATTCATGCGTTTTATCGCATCCGGCGCGTACTTACTTTGCGGATATTTAGTGGTCAAGTCCTTAAAGGCTTCAAAAGCGTCGCGGGCGGCTTTCGGGTCGCGATCGGTCAAATCTTGAGTCACAACGTAACCCAGAAAGCCAATATCTTCGTTGAAGTTGATCAGACCCTTCAGGTAGTACGCGTAGTCCACACCGGGATGATTGGGGTGAAGTTTGATAAAACGGTCGCAGGCGGCAATGGCGGAGGCCGGCTCACGTGATTTGAAATAAGCATAAGCGACTTCAAGCTGTGCTTGCTGCGCATAACGTCCATAAGGGTAGCGCGCCTCCAGCAACTCGAAATATTTAACGGCTTTTTCGTAATCTTCGCTGCCCATGGCTTCTTTGGCAGTCGAGTACAGTTTTTGTGCAGAAGCATTGCGGTCTTCGTCTGGGGCTGTTGAAAATAGGCCGCAACCGGCCAGCCCGAGGATGAGGAATAAAGATAAAATTACGCGCATGAGCAAACCCCCAATGAATTCTTCCGATTATACCCAATCCGCGCAGGTCGGGCAGCCACAACTGCTGGTCATCCCATCCCAATCGGCAGGGGTACGGTTCGATCAGGCGCTGGCGGAAATGCTGCCGCAATACTCGCGCAGCCGTCTTCAGACCTGGGTTAGCGAAGGATTGATTACCTTAGAAGGCGAAATCACGACACCGAAACATAAGGTCTGGGGCGGGGAGCAAGTCCAGGTGCGGGCCAGCGAACACCCATCGGAAGTCGCGCCGCAAGCCGAAGACATCGGGCTGAATATCGTTTTTGAAGATGCGTCGATCTTGGTGATCGATAAACCGGCGGGCTTGGTGGTGCACCCCGGTAGTGGCAATTGGTCCGGTACTTTGATGAATGCGTTGTTGCACCATGCGCCGCCACTGCAAGCGGTGCCGCGCGCCGGTATCGTGCATCGGCTGGATAAGGAAACCAGCGGCTTGCTGGTGGTGGCCAAAACCTTGGAAGCGCAAACCGACTTGGTGCGCCAACTGCAAGCGCGCACCGTTAAACGTCAATATCTGGCGGTGGTCGAAGGATGCGTCACCCAAGCAGAAGGGCGCATCGAAGCGCCCATCGGCCGCCATCCTACCGCGCGCGTCAAAATGGCCGTGGTGAGCCGTGGCAAACCGGCGGTGACGCATTTTCAAGTGCGTGAGCGTTTTGCAAAGCATACTTTGGTGGAATGCCAGTTGGAAACCGGGCGCACGCACCAAATCCGCGTACATATGCAATCCATCGGCTATCCCTTGGTGGGCGATCCGGCTTATGGCGCCAAGAATAAGCAACGCATGTTTAAGCGCCAAGCCCTGCATGCTTGGCGTCTGGGTTTGATCCATCCGCAGACGCATGAATCCATGGCTTGGGAAGCGCCGCTGCCGAGTGATTTTGAACAATTGCTCGCGGCTTTGAGGAGCGACAAGTGATTTCAGAATGGATTGTTCCGAACTGGCCTGCGCCCGAATCGGTACACGCTTTCATCACGACCCGTGCCGGTGGCAAGAGTCATGGCCCGTATGCCAGCATGAACCCGGCGGATCATGTGGGCGACGATGCGCAAGCTGTCAGTCGCAACCGCGAAATAATTCGTGCAGATTTACCGTGTGAGCCGCATTGGCTGAAGCAAGTGCATAGCGCGAAAGTTCATCGGATCAATGGTGAGCCACAAGGCGTGCCCGAGGCTGATGCATCCGTCAGCGCGCAACTCAATCAAGTCTGTGTCGTACTCACTGCGGATTGTTTGCCGGTCTTGTTTTGTGCCGACGATGGCTCGGAAGTCGGCGCGGTACACGCGGGTTGGCGTGGCTTGGCCGACGGTATTTTGGAGCAAACAGTTCAAGCGATGGCGCTGCCCGGAGAACGTTTGCTGGCGTATCTAGGCCCCGCTATTGGGCCAAGCGCATTCGAGGTCGGCCCCGAAGTGCGCGCTGAATTCATGAAA
>JAHECG010000027.1:27204-29894 GCA_024641855.1 Betaproteobacteria bacterium
TGCTGCATTCCGGCTACAGCAAGCGCAAAGCGTTCCTGATCAATTTGTTGGCGAGCTTGGCCACGGTGGTCGGTGGCGTGCTGGCCTATTACGCCTTGGATACGATGCGCGGCGCTGTACCGTATACCCTCGGTATTGCTGCTGCCAGCATGATCTATGTGGCAGTCGCCGACTTGATTCCAGGTTTGCATAAGCGCGCCGAATTGCACGCCACCTTGCAGCAGGTGATTTTGATCGGGCTCGGTATCGGTACTGTTGGCCTCACCGGCTGGTTGTTGGGTGGGCTGGGATGAAGCAAACACCTAAAGTCGGATTCGTTTCACTTGGCTGCCCCAAAGCTACCGTCGATTCCGAGCATATTCTGACGCGGCTGCGCGCCGAGGGTTACGGCATCGTCGGCAACTATCAAGAGGCCGATTTGGTCGTGGTCAACACCTGCGGTTTCATCGATTCTGCGGTGGAAGAAAGTTTGGACGCCATTGGCGAAGCGCTGCATGAAAACGGCAAAGTGATCGTAACCGGCTGCCTGGGCGCGAAAGGCGATATCGTCGCCGCCACCCATCCGCAAGTGCTGGCCGTGACCGGCCCGCATGCTACCGAAGAAGTGATGGCCGCTGTGCATGCGCACCTGCCGAAACTGCACGACCCCTATACCGATTTAGTGCCGCCGCAAGGCATTCGCCTCACGCCGAAACATTTCGCCTATATCAAAATTTCCGAAGGCTGCAATCATCGCTGCACCTTCTGCATCATCCCCGCGCTGCGTGGCGATCTAGTCAGTCGTCCGATCCATGAAGTCATGCACGAAGCCGAGAGCTTGGTCAAAGCTGGGGTAAAAGAATTGTTGGTCATTTCGCAAGACACCAGCGCTTACGGCGTGGACGTGAAATATCGCACCGGTTTCTGGAATGGCAAGCCGCTCAAAACGCGCATGACCGAGCTGGCAGAGGCCTTGTCTGAGTTCGGCGTGTGGGTGCGACTGCATTATGTTTATCCCTATCCGCATGTGGATGAAGTCATCCCGCTGATGGCCGAGGGAAAAATCCTGCCTTATCTAGACGTGCCGTTTCAGCACGCCAGCCCGCGAATTTTAAAAGCGATGAAGCGACCCGCCGCAGCGGAAAATAATTTAAAGCGCATTCAAGCGTGGCGCGAAATCTGCCCGGAGCTGGCGATTCGCAGCACCTTCATCACCGGCTTCCCCGGCGAGACCGAAGACGACTTCCAGCGCTTGTTGGATTTCCTGCAAGAAGCCCAACTCGATCGTGTTGGCTGCTTTACCTATTCAGCCGTCGAAGGTGCAACTGCAAACGCCATCGCCGACCCCGTGCCGGAAGAGTTGAAAGAAGAACGCAAAGCGCGCCTGATGGAACTGCAAGAAGGTATCAGTGCCGAGCGTCTGACGCGCAAAGTTGGTCAAGTCCAAACCGTGCTGGTGGATGAATTGGCCGAAGGTGGCGCTTTCGCGCGTTCCTATGCCGATGCACCCGAGATCGACGGCTTGGTGTACGTGCAGAGCGAAGATGAGATTAGGGTGGGCGAATTTCTTGAGGTGGAAATCGTCGGCTCGGATGAGCATGATTTAGTCGCAGTACCGGTACAAGACTAACAATTTTTCTATACCGGGCGGACCGTAGCGTCGGCTTCCAGCCGGCAACAGCGCAGGCTAACAGTGTTTGTTGCCGGCAAGGATGCCGGCGCTACAGTGAGTCGCTGCGCTTTACCGCACCCCCGCCGAAGCAACCATCTGTCGCACCTTGCACCGCCGCAAGCTGATCCAATAATGAAACGGCATCGCCAGCATGCCCCAATCCCAAACAGTTTTTTGATCGTTCGCCGCTAAGGTGCCATTACTGTTAAATGGCAGGGCCGCAGCGATATCACGTAACCTGCGCCGTACCGGCGCTTTGCGTTGTCGGGCTTTCAAAATCGCGCTTTGATATTTGAAATCGCCTTCGCCATTCCAGCGCGCCACGATTTCACGATGTCGTTTGAACAGCCCTTGTAAGCGGGGATGCTCGGCAAAGAAGGGCACCACGGTGATTGGGCGTAGGTGAGAAGCCAGCGTCAAATCCGCTGCGGAAAATTCTGATCCGACGACAAATTCTTGTCCCTCCAATTTGTCCGCGAGTCGAATCAGATATTGCTCCAATGCCTCATACAATCCGAGTGTTTCGGAACGATGAAAATCAAAACGTTTGCTGAGCATCATGCCGAGAAAATGGCCAGCTACGGAACGCAATAGCGGTGCGTTAAATAACCCTCCGGCTCTTTCGGATATGAAAAGTTCTGGCAACAAACTCGGGCATTCGAGAATGACTTGCGTATACCCGAAGCGTCGCGCCGGTAGGCCGATCATGGTATCGAATTCGATGATCTGCGCGTCGATCGCATCGCGATTGGCTTGGTCGCCGGGAAAGAGTTGCGGTGCTTGCGGATATTGCGCAGCGAGATAGCGCAGGATCGGCGTGGAATCCATGACAAAATGATTTGTATTTGCGTCATGGATGGCAGGTACGGTATATCCCTTTAAATGGGGCGGTAGTGGATGCTGGCGCAATTCCGCCTTCTTGAAAGCATCGATGCCAACCATTTGCCACGGCAGGCCCATGTAGTTCAGGGACATGCGAATCTTTTCGCAAAAGTGCGACCAATGCAGCTCGTATAAGGTAATCATGTGACTCCTATTG
>JAHECG010000111.1 GCA_024641855.1 Betaproteobacteria bacterium
AAAGCCGGTGATCAAAGAAAATATACGACGCGGCCATTTCACGTTGCGCGCCAAAAGGTATTGGCCTTGATATTCAACCAGAGCGGCGACGACTGGAACGGGGTTGTTCCAAAACACAAAGCCGCAGCCGGGCGCAGTGCAAACCCGACGCTCGATATTTTCGATGCGTTGGGTGTCGAGTGGGTGCGCGCAACGTGGGCAATAACGATATTCCGTTTTCATTCAGAGCAAACCTTTTAAGAGTAGGCACGCTTATCGCTTAATAGTGAATGAGCGTAAGTCATTTAACAGTACATACGCAGAAGCGGCCTGGATAAGAGCACTTGTTCAGGTCTTCCATCGTTTGAGCGAGCCGAATTGGTGCGCGGCTTGACTCTGCGCACTAGTTTAGCGCGTATGAAGAGTCGGGTTTGCCACTAAAACAATTTACAGAAAAGTGCCTGCCTTATGAACAACCCATCGCAACCTTTGTTTAAAGCACCGCAGCGTGTCGTAAAAATACGCCGCGACTACAACACCTGGGTCGCCAACGAAACCCTGGAAGATTACGCGCTGCGCTTCACGCCGCGCAGCTATCGCCGCTGGTCTGAATTGCGCGTGGCCAACACCGCTTTCGGCGCGGCTTCGTTTTTGGTGTTGGAGGCGGTCGGCGCCACCTTGTTGGTGAATTATGGTTTTACCAATGCGGCGCTGGCGATTCTCGTCACCGGCCTGATCATTTTTTTAGCGGGACTACCGATCAGCGTGTATGCCGCGCGCTATGGGGTCGACATGGATTTGCTGACCCGAGGCGCGGGCTTCGGCTATATGGGTTCGACGCTCACTTCGCTCATTTACGCTTCGTTTACCTTTATCTTCTTTGCACTGGAAGCGGCCATCATGGCTTACGCCCTGGAGTTGGCGTTTGGTTTGCCGCCGCTGTGGGGCTATATGGTTTGCACTTTGGTCGTCATCCCCTTAGTCACCCACGGTATAAGCGTCATTAGTCGGGTGCAGACGCTGACACAACCAATTTGGGTATTGTTGTTGGTATTGCCGTTTTTGTTTTTAGCCATCAAAGCACCTGAATTTTTTAGCGATGTCTTGCACTATGGCGGTAACCAAGATCAAGGTGGGCACTTCAACTTTGCCTTGTTCGGCGGCGCGATGGCGGTGGGCTTAGCGTTGATCACCCAGATGGGCGAGCAAGTCGATTATTTGCGCTTCATGCCGGAGTGCAAACCAGAAAATCGCGGGCGCTGGTGGGCTAGTGTATTGATCGGCGGGCCGGGTTGGGTGCTGCCAGGTATTATCAAAATGCTCGGTGGTGCCTTGCTGGCTTATGTCGCTATTCGTCATGGCATTCCGGCGGAACGCGCCGTAGACCCCAATCAGATGTATCTGGTGGCTTATCAGTATGTATTTCCTGGCATCGCTTGGGCGGTTGCTGCCACAGCAGTTTTCGTGATTATTTCGCAACTGAAAATCAACGTCACCAATGCCTATGCCGGCTCTTTGGCCTGGTCCAACTTTTTTTCACGTCTTACGCATAGCCACCCGGGGCGCGTGGTGTGGGTGGTGTTTAATACTTTGATCGCCTTGATGTTGATGGAGATGGAATTATTTCAAGCGTTGGGGCGCGTGCTGGCTTTGTATTCGAATGTTGCAGTGGCATGGATGATGGCGGTGGTGGCGGATTTAGTCATCAATAAACCCATGGGTTGGTCGCCGCCAGGCATCGAATTTCGGCGCGCCTATTTATACGATGTGAACCCGGTGGGCGCCGGGGCCATGTTGTTGGCTTCTGCATTATCGGTGGGCGCTTACCTGGGCGTGTTCGGAGAAGCACCGAAACCCTATGCTATTTTTATTGCGCTGGGCGTGTCGTTCGTCGCCTCCCCGCTTATTGCTTGGGCGACACGCGGCCGCTATTACATCGCACGGCAACCAGTGCAACACGCCGATAAAACCCTTACCTGCACCGTATGTGACAAGGAGTATGAGCGCGAAGACATGGCGGCTTGCCCGGCCTATCAGGGCAATATTTGCTCCTTATGCTGTGTCCTGGATGCGCGATGTCACGATGCCTGTAAGCCGCAAGCGCGCCTGCAAGATCAGAGGGCGGATATCTTGTTGCGCTTATTGCCGCGACGGATCAAGCCCTATTTGGATGCCGGCTTGGCGCAGTATTTGTTGCTCATGCTGGGTGTCTCATTATTCATGGGGCTGCTGACCAGCTTGCTGTACTTTCAAGAAGTGTTCAATTTAGGCAGTAGCGATCATGCGTTGATAAGTATTTTGCGCAGTGCCTCGTTGCGCACCTTCGCCGTTTTGATTTTAGTCTCCGGTATTGCTGCCTGGTGGTTGGTGCTGACACAAAAGAGTCGGCAATTCGCGCTGGAAGAATCCAACAAACACAATCAGCTGTTGGCGCAGGAAATTGAATCGCATCGACGCACGGATGCGTTGTTGCAAAACGCCAAGCAAGTCGCGGAGCAAGCCAATCAGGCTAAGAGCCGCTATATCACTGCGATCAGCCATGAACTGCGCACGCCGCTCAACAGCATCTTGGGCTATGCGCAGATTCTGGATAGCGACGAGAAGATTCCCGCCAATCGACGTCAAGCGGTCAGCATCATTCGTCGCAGCGGTGACCATTTACTGTCCTTGATCGAGGGCACCTTGGATATGGCGCGCATCGAGAGCGGGAAACTCAGCTTGAATGTCATGCCGCTGGATTTCAATGCATTCATGCAGCAGATCGTCGATATGTTCGAGCTGCAAGCGCGCAATAAAGGCATCGTGTTTCGCTACGAGCCACAGGGCGAGTTACCGGCCTGGGTGCGTGCCGATCAGCGCCGTTTGCGGCAGATTCTTCTGAATATTCTGGGTAACGCCGTGAAATTCACCACGCATGGTCAGGTGACTTTGCGCCTGCGCTACCAGCGCGAAATGGCGATGGTCGAGGTCGAAGACACCGGCCCCGGCATTGCACCAGAAGAGTTAGCGCAAATCTTCGAACCCTTCTCGCGCGGTAGCGCGGCGCATGTGGGCGCCACCGGCGGCACGGGCTTGGGTCTCACCATCGCCAAAATGCTCACCGATCTGATGGGTGGCGAAATGCATGTGGAAAGCACGCTGGGACAGGGTTCGTGTTTTCGTGTGCGCCTGTATTTGCCGCAGTCGACAACGGGTGCGGCAACACTGCGCCAAGCGCAACGCGTTGGCTATGTGGGTGTGCGTCGGCGCATCCTGATCGTTGATAATGAAAAAACTGACCGCGAATTTTTGGCCAGTGTATTAGAGCCGCTGGGTTTTCCATTGGCGCAGGCCGCTTCTGGTTTGGAGTGCATGGAGATGATCCCGCGCTTCCGACCACATCTGATTTTTATGGATTTGGCTATGCCTGGCATCGACGGTTGGGAAACTATTCGCCGCATTCGCAGCCGCTGTTTATCCGATGCCGAGATCGCCATCATTTCCGCTAACGCTTTTGAGAAGGGCGCCGACAACGACACCGGCGTGAGTGCCGAGAATTTCATTACCAAGCCAGTGCGCGTGGATGAGTTACTGGATTGGATCGGCCAACGCTTGGGTCTAGAGTGGGTCAGCGCCGAGGCGCCGCTCCCGGAACCCAGTACGACACCGCCGGCGCAATTGCGTTATCCGCCGCCGCAACACTTGCACACGCTGGACGAGCAAATCCAGCTCGGCTACGTGCGCGGCATCCACACCAAGTTGGATGAAATCGCGCAACTTGATGCTGGATATACCGACTTCACCGAAGTCATGCGCCGACTCGCGCAGCAATTCCAATTCGATGCCATGCGCGAAATTTTGCGTAAAGGCTGCAGTGAGGAGCCGCGTGATGCTGCCTAACCGCGCTGATTCAGAAATCGTTCTCATCGTTGACGATGTCCCGGAAAACCTCTCGCTGCTGCACGATGCCTTGGACGAAGCCGGTTACACCGTGCTGGTCGCCACCAATGGCGAGAGCGCGCTGCAACGCGCGCACCACAGTCGGCCTGCGGTGATTTTGCTCGATGCCGTGATGCCCGGCATGGATGGTTTCGAAGTGGCGCGGCGCATGAAAGCCGATTTTGCCACCCAGCACATCCCCATCATCTTCATGACCGGTTTGACTGATACCGAACACGTGGTGGCCGCCTTCAGCGCCGGCGGTGCCGATTATGTCGCCAAACCGATCAAACCGCAGGAAGTGCTGGCGCGCATCGCGGCTCACATGCAGAACGCGCGCCAAATGAAGCAAGCGCGCACCGCACTCGATGCCTTTGGGCAAGCCACCGCAGCCGTTCGCGCCAGCGATGGCCGCTTGGTGTGGCAAACGCCACTGGCACGCAAGCTGCTGCGCGAATATTTCACCATCGAACACGATCAAGCGCCGCCGCGCTTGCTGGCCTGGATTCGCGAAGCGCAACAGGCTTCAATGGAGAATCGCGAACCGCCGGTGCTCGTGGCCGATGAAGCGCGTCGCTTATTCGCCAGCCTACACGACCCCAGTAGCCTGGGTCACGAAGGCGAATGGTTGTTGGTGCTGCACGAAGAAAAACACACTTCCACTATCGAAGCTCTCATCGCCGCCTTCCGGCTCACCACGCGCGAAGCGGAAGTGTTGTATTGGGTGACCAAGGGTAAGATCAATAAAGACATTGGTGAAATTCTCGGCACCAGTCCACGCACGGTGAACAAACATTTGGAGCATGTGTTTGAAAAGCTGGGTGTGGAAACCAGAACTGCGGCGGCGAATTTGGCGATGAGTAAGGTGGCGGGAGGAAGGGGTTAGGTGTGGGAAGGGTGGTTTGTCTGCGCTGTACCCACTAGCCTATCACCGGCATGACGATGCTCAAGAAATAAGAATGCGGAAGCATCTGTTGGAAAAGTTGGGCGTGGAAACCCATACTGCTGCAGCACCTGTGGTCATGTGTTACTAGTAGGCAGAATCGGAAAAAGCCCTGAGCGAAGTTCTATTTTGCGCGCAGGCCACTCCAGCCTTTTTCCTTCATACAAAGCAGCAAGCCCCTTGTGGCAGTTTGAGTTTGATTGTTTGGCCGATGTGCCTCGCCCAGCTTTGCCACGCAAGCCGCCGTATCAGATTGCAGGTTTTCGGCGCCGCTGCCTGTTTTCCACCACGAGCTCACCTTGAAGGTATCTAGCATATCAGGCTTTTTTTTCACGCTTGTTGTGGGCAGCGCTGAGTCGGATTTTTCGGAGCCTCGTTTGCCAGGCGTGGTGCCCGCTGCATTTTCAATCCTGACATTGCTGGGTATGACGGAAGCGTCAATAACGGGGTCGGCATCCAGGGGTTCCATTCTGCTCAGGTTTTGAACGACCCACCCGCTCTCCGCCATGCACTTCTCGAGTGCGGCGGAATCTGCCCCCTTTTCCCGACAGGCTTTTTTTGCGGCTTCCAAATCGCTCGAATTTGCGCCGCGTTTATATGCAATCTCGCCGCAGCCGCTGAACAGCAATGTAACCAGCAACAGAATGCAGGCGCTGCATGGGATTTTGGTTGGGGCGAAATCGATCATCAATCCTCCTGGTGCTTACGTATTCATTATCCGATGCCGGACAAGGTAGCATCCTTTTGCGTTGTCGGTCACTTAACCGACCTACGTCGGATGACTTATTTCTTTCCCCCAACGCGCTCGCTAACCTCCATTCATGTTTGAAACATGTATGGCCTTTCGGATAGTTGAGGTGCGATCGAGCACTTAGATTCTGTGAAGTTTTCTTAATTAAGAGGGGAATTGAAATGAAACTTGTATTCAAAAGAAACCATCTGGCGGCTGCTCTTGTCGCGGGAATGATGTTGCCCGCAATGAATGCCCAGGCAGGCGGCACAATCACCTTTGGCGAAGACAAATCAGTGAGTGTTGGTTTAGGTCTGCGCGGCAGTTTCAGCAGTGTCGAAAATGGCGCACCCAATGGCACATCGAACTCGCAAAACTTCAGCCTGGACAGCGCCCGCATTTATTTGTCTGGCTCCCTGAACAAATATATCAAGGGCATGCTGAATACAGAAAAGGATATTGCCGGCCAAGGATTCCAGGCCATTGATGCCAATGTCCAGATCGCCATTACGCCCGAGCTGACTATTTGGGCTGGACGTTTTCTGTCGCCCAGTGACCGCGCTAATATGGCTGGACCCTATTACTCATTGGGTGGCGGCTATTGGTCGGGGATCGCTTCACGCTACGGCTTTAACGGTGGTTATATCGGGCGCGATGACGGTGTGGCCGTCGTGGGAAGTCTGCTGGGCGGGAAGCTGGCCTATTCCTTTGGCGCGTTTGAGGGTAATACCGAATTTAAAATCGCGCCTTCTCCTGCTAGTAGTGTCTCAACTAATCGAACCGGCTCGGACGGCTTGATGTATGCCGGCCGGGTTCAGGCAGACTTCTGGGATGCGGAACCGGGCTACTACGGCACGGGTAACTATCTTGGCGGAAAAGACATTCTGGCGATTGGGATTGCAGGCCGATCCCAGAAAAATGGGGCTTATTCAGCCACCAGGACAGGTAACTACAGCTCCTACAGCGTTGATTTTCTGCTAGAGAAAAAGGGCGTCGGCCCGGGCGCGGTGTCGGTCGAAGCGGCTGCTTACAAATATAACACCAGCGATGTCTTTTTAAGCGAGCAAGGCCGAGCTTATTCCGCCGGGCTTGGTTATATCTTTAACCAAAAAGTGGGTTGGGGCCAATTCCAGCCATTTGTCCGTTACCAGAAATTCACCCCCGACAACAATGTCGACACCAAGAAATACGATTTGGGCGTCAATTACATTATCGATGGTTACAACGCGCAAGTCGGAGCTGTTTACTCCAACACTAAAGTGACCAGAGCAAGCGACGTGAGCGCAATCAACGTTACGGCGCAATTTCAATTCTGATCATCAGGATGAGCGCAGCTGGTTGCTGCGCTCATCGTATTGCCGCATTTCCGTTTAGTCGCCGTTTTATTTAATCCATAAAGGAGTTAACTATGCAAACTCGTCGTATTTTTTTGAAAATGACCGTTCTCTCGACCCTGATGACATTGTCAGGCTTATCCAGCTTCTCAGCCTTCGCCGCTGACACCATCAAGGTCGGCATTCTGCATTCACTGTCCGGCACCATGGCGATTTCCGAATCGGCGCTGAAAGAGACCGCGCTGATGACCATCGCCGACATCAACGCCCACGGCGGTGTACTGGGCAAAAAACTGGAACCAGTGGTCGTCGATCCCGCTTCCAACTGGCCGCTGTTCGCTGAAAAATCACGGCAACTGATTTCGCAAGACAAGGTGGCGGTGGTGTTCGGCTGCTGGACTTCCGTGTCGCGTAAATCAGTACTTCCGGTGTTCAAAGAGTTGAATAGCCTGCTGTTCTATCCGGTGCAATACGAAGGTGAAGAGCTGGAAAAAAATGTGTTTTACACGGGCGCTGCGCCAAACCAGCAAGCGATTCCAGCAGTGGAATATTTGATGAGCAAGGATGGCGGATCCGCCAAGCGCTTCGTATTGCTCGGCACCGACTACGTTTATCCACGCACCACCAACAAAATCCTACGTGCTTTCCTGCATAGCAAGGGTGTGGCCGACGCCGACATCATGGAAGAGTACACGCCCTTCGGTCATAGCGATTACCAAACCATCATCGCCAAGATCAAGAAATTCTCCAGCGAAGGCAAGAAGA
>JAHECG010000179.1 GCA_024641855.1 Betaproteobacteria bacterium
TGGATGCAATGCCGGTACACCTGGTTACGCGCCAACAGGACGTTTTGCTGGAACGCGGTGTCAGTATCATTAACGAGCAATTTATTTGGCAAGATCGTCGGCTCAGCGCTGGCGCTTTACAGCAAGCCGCGACAGCCCTGGATTTACCTGAAGGCTATGTCACCGAAATCAACCTCGCCGCACCAGCCTTCGTCGCCAGCGTGGCCGAATGCATGACGCGCGGCGCACTCATCTTCATCGACTACGGCTTTCCGATAGCCGAGTACTACCACCCACAACGCAACCAAGGCACGCTGATGTGCCACTACCGCCACCATGCACACGGCGAACCTTTTTTCTGGCCCGGTCTGCAAGACATCACCGCGCACGTCGATTTCAGCAGCATCACCGCCGGTACGGCTGATTTGCAGTTGCTCGGCTACACCACCCAAGCTAATTTCTTGATCAACTGCGGCATCACCGATCTGCTGGCTGAAACTTCGCCCGAAGATGTGACGAACTATTTACCGCTGGCCAATCAAGTGCAATATCTGCTCTCGCCAGCAGAAATGGGCGAATTATTTAAAGTCATCGCACTCGGTAAAAACCTCGACATGCCGCTGATCGGTTTCGTACGCGGTGATCAGCGGCATCGTCTTTGAAGCGCTATGCCTGACGCGTGATTTCTCGGCTGCTCAACTTGAACCTGGACGCAACCGGATCACGACCATCCAGCCGGACATCGCCGAACTCGGCATAGGGATACATCAAGTAAGGCAACGCGCCACTCGCTTTGGGAGTGAGTTGGAAATCGCGAGCCGAATTGAACCCGACCCAATTCATCTCCCAATAACCAAATAGACGCTTGCGCAACGCAATCACTTGCGGATCTGTCAAAGGCAGCTTGGACTCCAGCACCACTTTACGTACGTCCGCCGGGTCTACCGCCACCCAGCCATGTCGCGGAGAGAAATATTCGGCACGACAGTGCTGCGCCTTTGAAATGTCACCCGCCTTGCCCAAGGGTTTGAACTGCTTAGATTCCGCCACCCGCACGCCATACATCTCTCGGGCAGGAATGCCAACAGCGCGCGCCAAGCCGACAAATAAGGAATTGATGTCCGCACACTTGCCGCCCAGGTTTCCGCTTTCCAACATGAATTTGATATTACCTAGGCCACAGCCGCGCGTTGTCGGCTCGCGAAAAGTATTGTCAACGACCCACTCGTAGATCGCATGCGCTTTTGTATCGGCTGTCTTTTTTCCTTTGACGATCTTGGCGGCAGTTTCGGCAACGATGCCGTCTAGCGGCATGTGTTCCGTGGCTTGTAGATACAGCGCCGCTTCATTGGCATCGCGCAGCACTTTACTCGGCGGTGACATTTCTCGATCGCGCGTAGCCACTTGTGCAATCACCGTCACCTTGCGATTCGACTCGCCACTTAGCCACTCTGCGGCAAAGATAGGCGCTTCGTAAGTCGGCTCCCAATGCAGTGCGCTCCGCGTGGGGCCGCCTTGCCAGCTCAGCGCAAGCACACGCTGAAAATCGCCGGCATTACTCGGTAGCGGGAGCCAAAGCCGACCAGGGCCGGGTAGTGTGGAAAAATCGACCTCATAGGCCAATTCAAAGGTGCGCCAATCCGGGCTGAATTGCCCCATATCCGCCAGCACCTGAGGTGCTGCCGTGAATAATGGGGTCGATGCAGCCAAGCGCAGAAACTCACGTCGTTTCATATTTTCTCCTAAAACGTGTTCTCGGGTTTCAGCGAATAAATCACTTACCGACAGGCAATACTTGGGATGAACTGATGGCGCGCGAAACGCCCAGATCAGTCCGTTGCTTCCCACCTGCGGGCGCGCACAGTGTACAGAACAAATACCAGGATGTGCGTACAGGTATCAGTCAACAACCTCGCCAGCTTCCGTTACACACGATAAAATGCGCATACCTATCCATATGGCTAGCCCTAGGCTCAAGGCCATCGCACCTCAGCAACATCACCATCACATTGATGAAATGAAGCCAGAACAACATCAGGCCCGACTCGCGCGCATTCCGACTATCAGCTATCCGGAAGAATTGCCCATCGCCGCCAAGCGCGAGGAGATCTCGCGTGCCATCGCCGCGCATCA
>JAHECG010000028.1:0-9864 GCA_024641855.1 Betaproteobacteria bacterium
CCTGCGTGCGTTTCACGCACCAGGGTTTCGCCATTGATAAGCAAAGCCAGGGATAGGTATTCGGTCGAAGTGTCGAGAGCTAAAACACGCATAAGGCCGATTATAAAGCCTAGAGCGGGTTTTCCCCTAAACGCGCAGCAAGTCCAATGCAGGGAATTTTCCATTCAAAATGCCGCGTGCATCCTGCCCCCACCAGCTCTGGATCACGGTAGCGTAGAGACTGCGAAAATCGACGCCATGCAGCAGATTGCCGCCATCCAACTGGCTTAGGCTGGGTGTTTGACCATACAAGCCGCCCCGCACTTTCCCACCCAACACAAAATGCGCATTGGCGGTGCCATGGTCCGTGCCCATGCTGCCGTTTTCCTGCGGGCGCCGGCCGAATTCGGCGTAAGTCATGATCAACGTGTTGTCCCAATGCCCGATTTCCTGCATGGCGGATTTGAAAGTCGCCAAGCCCTCGGCCAGTTCCTTCAATAAACGCTGCTGGGTACCTGGCTGACCATTGTGAGTATCAAAACCATTGAGGGTGACGCGCACCACCGCTACGCCCGATTTGCCAGCAACCACGCTTGCGGCTGTTTTCAGCGCATTCCCAAACTGCCCTTTTGGAAACTCAGCTTTAAACGCATGCTCGCCAGATAAGCCGCTGGCCGCTTGCACAATATCGCCCTCCACTTTGAGGATATGCGCCAGCGCCGCATTGTTTGGTTTGGATGTTGCACTATCGGCAAAGCGCGCCTGCCGCATAAATTGTTGTGTATTGTTGATCGCAACGGCGCGCGCGCCCGTGCCGCCCAGTGGCCCCATATCCTGCGCGCCGATCACCACGCCATCGGCGGCAAATGAAGCCGGTACCGGATTGGCCTTAAAGGCCCGCGTCAACCAACCATCGGCCAGATATTCGCTGGATTGCGAAGCGGATTCCCAGATTTCAATCGAGCGAAAATGCGAAAGATTCGGTTGCGGGTAACCCACGCCTTGAACAATGGCCAGTTCACGGTTTTGCCACAAGGGCAGCAGCGCTTGCATGCTCGGGTGTAAGCCCAGGCGTTCATCCAGTTGCAATACCTCATCGCGGCGAATAGCAATGCGTGGACGCAGGCGATAGTAGTTGGCGTCGGCATAAGGCACCAGGGTATTAAGCCCGTCGTTGCCCCCCTTCAACTCGACCAACAACAGTAGATTCCGGTAATTGGCATTGGGCATTGCGGCAAAAGCTAAGTTGGGCAACGCCGATACCAGGGGTACCAGGCCGAGTGCGCAGAGAAAATCACGTCGTTGCATCTTGCGCTCCTTAACGATGGCCCGCTATTTCAATTGATACACGGGATCGAGTGTGAGATGTCGTATGAACTCGATCCTTGAAGCATTTTCTTCGTCGTTAAACGGTTGGCTAGTCGGCATGGCCAACAATAACTTTTCAGCTTGGGTACGCCGATGACTTTCACTGCCACTGAATTCAGCAAAGAACCGTTCGACATCGACAACGCCACCGCTCAAATTTTCCATGCGTTGGGCGATACGTTCATCGCGATCATTCCGGGCCATCTGCAAGACAACTTGCTTGCGCGGCATTTCTTCCGCACGAAATAATCGCGCCATGATCTGCTTACGACCGAGCAATGTCGTGCTGTTAATCCAGTCATCCCCGCCAGGCCAGCCTTTCACATTGGGTGGCGCTAAAATATCCTGACCCAGTTGTCGGCCCGCCAAAGCGAACAAGCGCGGATCCAAACCTTCAATATGGAACTGCCGCACGGTTCCAACCAACAACTCCACCGGCGATTTGATGAGGGATGCGCGATTTTCTTTAGCGTAAAAAGCATCGGATAAGAATAAGCTGCGCAGCACCGGTTTAATTTCATAATGTGCTGTACGAAAAACACCTGCCAGCTTTTTCACCTCAGCAGGTACCGGCTGCTGCGAAACAAATTCGCGCCAGAGTTTAGTCACCACAAATTCCGCAGTCGCCGGTTGCGCCAGCAGAACATCCAGTACCTCATCACCATCCAGATTGCCGCTACGACCCAGCACGGTTTTCACTCCACCATCATGCAGAAACGGATAGAAACGAAATTCGTAAGAACCACGGTCTAGACTCCAACCGGTAAATGCCCGTGCTGCTTCCTTAATATCCTGCTCGGTGTAATGCCCCACGCCCAAGGTGAATAACTCCATCACTTCACGCGCAAAATTTTCGTTTGGCTGACCTTTGCGATTGGATGCGCTATCCAGGTAGATCACCATCGCCGGATCGCGGGCGATGGCGTGCAAGAGTCCGCCAAAATTGCCGAGTGCATATTGCCGCAGCAATACATTCTGGCGATACAACAACTGCGCCCCTTTAACCTTTTCCAGGCTAGAGACGAAATGGTTGTGCCAGAAAAGCGTCATGCGCTCGGTCAGCGGCGATGGTGTTGCTATCATTTCCTGGTACCACCATCCGCGCAGCTCAAAGCCTTTGCGCGCCAATTCACGAAACAGCATGCGGCGTTGCTCATCTTCCATGGAGCGGATTTCTCGCCGTGGTGGAAGCGGTTCAGCTACCCAGGCTGGCGGCGCAACATGGGCTTCCGTTGCTGTATTGGATAGCACACGATCGACCGCTTGCTGGCGCGTCAGCCTGGCAAATAACTGTATCTCGGATTCGGCGGGTGCAAACCCAGTCCGTACGAGTAAATGCCGTGCTTCGTCATAGCCCATGCCAACACCGTGGGCCAAACCGGTCCATAGCATCAGCAAGTAGATGAGCCAGCGCATGGCGCGCACCTAACCTTAGGTTCCAGTCTCAGATTTTGCCGCTTTTTTACCTGGTCCTCGCTCACCTCGTTGTGCCTGACGCGCTTGATGCGCTTGACGCATTTCTTCGTGGGTTAATTGGCCATCACCATTGGCATCCAATTGGTCAAAATGCTCGGCTAACTTGGGCGCGCCTTGCTGCGCTTCCTCTTTACTAATTTTGCCGTCATGATTCGCGTCCAATTTGTTCCAGCGCTCTTTCATCTGTGTTTGCCGCTGCGCACGCTGCTCGGGGCTTGGACGTTGCCGAGGTGTTGCTTCCTCAGCCGCCGCAAGATTGGCACTAAAAACTGCGCCAAAGACAGTTAAAATCAGAATATTTCTAAAAATGTTTTGCATGATGTTCTCCCGAAAAAATTTTACAAAGCACAATACCGATGACTAGCGACGAGCCCGAGGACGTTTTTCATCATCGTGTTTTTCGGTATAGATGTCCTTGGATAAGTCATTCAGATCTTGGTGGAGATCCTTGCGCTCATCACGCGTGAGCTTGCCATCGGCTTTGTATGCACGCTCTTCCTGGCGAATATCCCGGCGCTCTTCGCGTAAACCCTGCACTTCACTCTTAGTGAGTTCGCCGGAATGCACACCTTGTTGAATACGGTGATTTTGGCGATGCTGACGTGCATTCACACTAGGGTCATGTGGATGGCGTGGTTCGGCATTGGCTTGGCCGGTCAAAATAACAAGTGAAGCAAGTAGAATACTAAAAGTGGTTTTCATCGATGTCTCCTAGCGTTAATAAAATTTTCCGGTTGAACTGATCCGGATGATTTGCAGCTTAGGCCGAGGGTGTAAATCAAGTGTTACGCCAGCACGTTAAAATGTAAAAAATTGTAACTAGCGCTCAAAGCCGCAACATCTCGATACATAAGCCTTTTCCCAAAACGCGCTAACCATTAGCATAGCGTCCATGAACACATTACCCCAACGCCTTTTAGTGGTAGACGATGATTTGCGCTTGCGCGATCTGCTTGGGCAATATTTGCGCGAGCAAGGCTTTAGCGTGGATTTGGTGGCAGATGCCACTGAAATGGATAAAAAACTAGCACGTAACCACTATGCCTTGATGGTGCTCGACCTCATGCTGCCGGGTGAGGATGGACTCGCCATTTGCCGTCGCCTGCGCGGCAACAACCACACTATTCCGATTGTGATGCTGACCGCGAAAGGCGATGAAATCGACCGTATCCTCGGTTTGGAAATGGGCGCGGATGATTATCTGCCCAAACCGTTTAACCCACGGGAACTGTTGGCACGCATCAACGCCGTATTGCGACGGAAATCTCCAGCCCCTCCTGGTGCCCCGGACATGGAACAAGGCAGCGTTGCGTTTGGATCGTTTCATCTCGATCTCGCAACCCGCCAACTCACCAAACAAGGCGCAGCCGTCAATCTAACCAGTGGCGAGTTTGCCCTGCTAAAAACACTGACCGCTCACGCACGCCAACCGCTGTCACGCGACAAATTAATGGAATTGGCACGCGGACGTGAGCATGAAGCTTTCGACCGTAGCATCGATGTACAGATTTCGCGCTTACGTAAATTACTGGAAGAAGATCCCGCGAAGCCGCGCCTGATCCAAACCGTCTGGGGTTTTGGTTATGTATTTGTGCCCGAAGGTACACCTCAATCATGAAACTGCTACCCAGCTCCTTACTGTGGCGTAGTTTTTTCCTGATTGCAGGTTTGATCGTATGCAGTCAGCTAATCGGAATTTCAATCACCCGTCTTAATGAACGCGAGCCACGCGCCAAACAAATTGCGCAACAAGCTGCCAGCATTGTTAACTTAACCCGCACCGCACTGATTGCCGTACCGCGTGATCAGCGGCGTTTTCTACTCACCGAACTGCTGCGCCAAGAAGGCATTCGCATCTATCCTGATCAAACGGATGAAGCGCCAGGGCGAGCGCCACGGCGACCGTTTGCCAAAATGATTGCAGAGGAGATCGCGCAACGTTTAGGGCCAGATACCCGTGTTGAAGTTGGCCGACGCGGTATCCCCGGACTATGGGTACGATTTACCATCGAAACGGATGTTTACTGGCTAGCACTACCGCGCATCCCGGTGGAACGCACCTTACCTTCCAAACTCATCGTTTGGGTCGGGGTCAGCATTGCCCTGGCTTTGCTCGGCGCATGGTTTATCGCTTGGCGGATCAATCGCCCCTTGAAAGCCCTAGCTGCTGGCGCACAAAGCATCGGTCAAGGCACCCAACCCGCCCCGTTGGTGGAGGACGGTTCGGAAGAAGTCCGCTCCGTCATTCGCAGTTTCAACCAAATGAATCAAGACCTAGTACGCATGAATCAAGAACGCACCGTCATGCTCGCTGGCATCTCGCATGACTTGCGGACGCCGCTTGCACGCTTGCGTCTTGCCGTCGAATTGCAATCCGGGAAAACCGATGAAACGCAACGCCTAGGCATGGTGCAAGACATCGCTGATCTTGATGCGATCATCGGTCAGTTTTTGGCTTTCGCCCGTGGCGCGGAAAATGAAATTTGCTCCCCAGTCGACTTGAATCAACGCATCAACGATATTGGCGAACGATATGCGCGCAGCGGTAAACCACTCAAACTCGAGCTCAGTGCCCTCCCAACCTTAAACGTACGCGCCTTGGCCATGCAAAGACTACTCTCCAATTTAATCGACAATGCCTTGCGCCATGGCGGCGGCGACATCACGATCCACACCGAACACCTTGGTCAAAAGATATGCTTATCGGTGCTTGATCGGGGCCCCGGCATTCCATCCCATCAGATCGATAGCGCCTTGCGACCGTTTAGTCGTTTAAACGCAGCACGCAGCGGCCATACCGGCGCCGGACTGGGATTAGCGATCGTAAACCAGATTACCCTCATGCATGGCGGCACTATCGAGTTTCTGCCGCGTACTGGCGGCGGGTTGGAAGCACGTGTGATACTCCCTATTTAGGGGCTTACAAAATCAAAGCTCGCCAACTACAGTGAAATTGTACTGAGGTTTTGAGGCGATCATGAAAATTCCCCTGCTGTTACCGCAGCTATATCCCACATGAGCACGAATCCAATACAGCACGCCCCATCGGATGTCGCCGCGCGATTTCAGTTGCTCATTGCGCATCTGAAAAATCCAGCGCTGTACGACCATCCAACCCATGCGTTCTCAATCATAGAAACCCATATTTCCTGCGTTCTACTGGTCGGAGACTACGCCTACAAACTTAAAAAACCCTATAACCTCGGCTTTTTGAATTTCACCACCCTCGAAGCACGCCGACACTATTGCGAAGAAGAGCTGCGTTTAAATCGTCGATTGGCGCCCGATCTTTACCTGAGTGTAGTTACCATTACAGGAACGATCGACACGCCGCACATCGATGGCGACGGCGTCGCTATTGAATACGCAGTCAAAATGCGCCGTTTTCCCCAAGAAAATTTACTCAGCCAAGTACTGCAACGCGATGCCTTGCAAGCGACACAACTTGACCGCTTGGCACAACGCCTCGCCGCCTTTCATGCCACACTACCTGGCGCTGATCCCAGCCAGGCGTATGGCGAACCCGACACCCTGCACGCCGCCACGCGCCAGAACTTTGCCCAGATCGCGCCCTTGATTTCCAGCGCGGAAGATCGCGCACAGCTCGACCGGCTTGCACAAATCAGCGAGAATTTTTTCGCCCGATCCTTGCCGCTCTTCGTACAGCGAAAAAGCCAAGCTTTCATCCGTGAATGTCATGGCGACTTACATCTCGGCAACATGGTGTTGATCGATGATGAAATCATGCCTTTCGACTGCATCGAATTTAATGATGCCTTTCGCTGGAACGATGTCATGAGTGAAGTCGCCTTTGTCGTCATGGATCTTACGTGCCAAGGCCGACCGGACTTTGGCTTCCGTTTCCTCAATACCTATCTAGAGCAAACAGGCGATTTCGCGGGGTTGCACGTACTGCGCTATTACCTGATATTTCGTGCCATGGTGCGCGCCAAGATTGCCGTATTGGTAGCCCATGAAACAGAGACCACACCTGAGAAACGGATCACCGCCTGGCAAGATTTCCATCGCTATCTCGACCTGGCGCAAGATTTCAGCCAAAAGCCACCTAGCCTCCTCGTATTGATGCATGGTTTATCCGGCTCGGGTAAAAGTTCGGTAGCGCGTGACTTGGCCGCGCAACTCACCGCCATCCATGTTCGCTCCGATGTCGAGCGCAAGCGGCTCTTCGGCTTCAGCCCACTCACCCGCACCAATGCCTCAATGGAGGGTGGGATTTATACGCCGGACGCAACACAACGCACGTATGCACGCTTGGCGGAAATCGCACGTGATGCACTAGCTGCCGGATACTCCGTCATACTTGATGCGACTTTTCTCAGCGCTGCACAACGCGCCCCTTTTTATGCACTTAACAGCAATACTTGGACACTCTCTTGCACAGCACCCACAGCGATTTTACGCGCACGTATTCAGGCACGGCATCAAGCCGGCACGGATGCAGCGGAGGCAGATTTAGCTGTATTGGAACGACAAATTGCGGCACGCGAAACACTGAGCCCCATCGAATTGCAGCGCGCCATTTTCATCGATACCCAGCAAAGGTGCGATGTCGCTGCATTAGCGCAGACCTTGCGAAAAAGCCCTTAACACTGGTTTTTCGCAATCGCGCTAGCGGTGAATTGCGCTCAGCCCTGACGCATATCTATCGACAACATCTCGTTGCTGTGTCGTAGACGAGAAGACAATAAGGCCGCGATATTTTTGTAGAGCTTGGCACTCACCATCGGCATTTTCCAAAAATCAGCCTGACTAACACGCAGCAACGTACACTCCTCTAACGCACGCACCGAGGCCGAGCAGCGGCTTTGTTCAACCAAAGACATTTCACCAAAACTTTGGCCCGGCTCGAGTGTAGCCAGCGCGTGTTCCTTAGAACGATCGTTGGTTTGTTTAACCACACTGACACGCCCCGATAGCAGAATATATACAAATTCGCCGGGGCGGCCTTCGCGAATAATTTGTTGCCCCGCGAAGGCGACGGTTTTATCGGCTTGCTGCAAAAACTCGACGACTTCATCGGTGCGTAAACCATTAAACAACCATACGGTTTGTTTCAACCGTGCCAGCATATTCCCGATGGAACCCGTATTTTGACCGTATTGCGTCTTGCTCCAGTTCAATTCTGACTTGCCTGCCTGTAGCACATCATGCGCCAACTCCCGCACATTCTGATAACGAGCTTCCGGTGATTTGTCCAAGGCACGGGCGATGATGCGATCGAAATTTCGATTCAGATTATTGTTCAACACGCTGGGTGGCGTCGGCATTTGCGTGAGGATATTTTCTCGTAGCGCTTCAAAGGTTTTTGCTTTAAATGGCTGAGTGCCGGTCAACAACTCATAAAGAACAGCGCCCAAAGCATAGCTATCGACGCGATGATCTAATGTCACACCCTGAAATTGCTCCGGCGCCATGTAATAGGGGGTACCAATTATGCTCGTATCCGGCAAAGCGTCCGGCGTATCGCGAAAGGCGATACCGAAATCCATAATTTTAATGTTGCCATTCACACCCAGCATGATGTTTGCCGGCTTAATATCGCGATGTACGATATTGTTTTGATGCGCGTGAAACAAACCTTCCGCCACTTGAAAAACGATGTCGCGCACACGATCAATCGGCAATTTAATTTCTGCATCGAGTAATTCTTTGAGCGTTTGGCCTTTGATATATTCCATGGCGAAATAGGCCTTGCTATTGCCCAACTCAGCATCGTGAATGATGACAATATTCGGATGATCCAGACGACCGATTGCCTGCACTTCGGCGAGAAATAAATCCTCGAAGCGCGCATTCTGCGTAAAGAACCTTTCTCGGTCGATGACTTTCAGCGCAACCGGACGTCCGATGAGTGAGTCCAACGCATGATACACAACACCCATACTGCCCGTGCCAAGCGTTTCAATAATCTGGTAGCGCCCAATATTCGCCGGCAGTTCCGATTCGGCGATGCTATCCGCCTGAGATCTAAACTGCGTCATCGCGAATCCTTGATTTTCAATATCTATTTTAGCCATACCGTTGCGCTTCAAGCCGATACATTGATCAGCGCTCCTTTTGCGGCTACCGAAGCAATGGCGCCATACAGCGCCGCAGCTTGGCGCGCGTTGGTATTAGCGGTGGCGTTGCTGCCGCTGGCACCAGAAGATTCCGCGGATTCGACTTCACCGGTATTTTCCTGCGGCGACTCCTGATCTGGATTTAGTCCGGATAAGGCGGCTTGTGCTATTTCTTGTTGCGCCTGCGCTTCCAATTGTGCCGCCGCAGCCGCAACGGCACGATCTTGCCCGGAAGGATCAGCCGGTGCGAGCGCTGCTGCGCGAATCTGTTTCGCCTTCGCGATTGTTTCTTCCGGGGTTCTACCCGCAGAAGTATCAATATTTACTTCCCCGCCTACCGCATAGGCTTGGCCATCCGGCCCATATTGGAAGGTATAACTTGGCCCGCCTTGCGCTAGCCCACCGGCTGCGGCCACATGCGCTTGCTCATGCGCTCGCACCTCGCGATCACGCGCTTTCAATTGCTCAATTACTTTTGCATCCTGCTCGGTCTGCGCAGCCGCTTGTGCCGAAGGTTTTGTCGCCACGCCAGTATTTTCAGGCCCGCTGCGGGGTGCGTTCTCAGATCGTGCGCTTGCCGATCCCGTATAGGCAGGTGTCACTACCGCTTGGACAGATAAACTCATCTTGCGATAAATCCCTTATTTTTCAATTAAATACGATTGCTATAAAAATAAAGCCTGATCAAATAAGGTATCGACACTTTGTAGCGAAACTTTACCGCTTTAGCTACCACAGACACGGTATTGAAATTATGTTGGCTGACCAAATATGAGGAAGGACAGTCGACCTAATGACCGACTGTGACTTAATTAACCAATACACAGATTCGATAAGGAGAAAAACCATGTTTAACGTTTCTCGTTATGACCCATTCCGCGTTGCCCGTAGCGAGCCATTTGCGGATATTGATGACTTGCTCAAAGGTTTCTTTGTGCGTCCCGTAGCGGTCGAGGGCCAA
>JAHECG010000028.1:9964-29593 GCA_024641855.1 Betaproteobacteria bacterium
GGCACGTAGCCGAGTTTTTCGCCATGCCATTCCACGCGGATTGCGTTGGCATCGTAGGGATTATCTTTTTCGCGGATCAGCGTCAACGGATCTCCCACCTTCAAATCATCCCAAACGCGCTTGCCGGCATAGTATTGAAAACCCGCCAATGGCTGTGCGCCCAAGACGATGCGCCCCGAGACGCCAGCTTGCGCCGGCGCACTCAGCAACATCAAGACAATAAGTATCCCAGTAATTTTCATTCTAAAAATTCAAATCCATTTACCACAAAGATCACAGAGAACGGCCAAGAACGAAAGCTTTAATCTCTGTGTGCTCTGTGTTCTCTGTGGTGCAATGCTTTTCAAGGTTTTAGCAAACCAGCAAAGAACGCCTCAACCTCATTCAGTTCGCGCGTACGCTTCATCGGCGGCAAGCTCTGCCAGATGCGCTTACCATAGGGTTTGCCGAGCAGCCTCGGATCGCAAATCATCAACACACCATGATCCGTCTCGTCGCGGATCAAACGCCCCGCGCCTTGCTTCAACGTAATCACCGCCTGCGGTAACTGATATTCCATGAAAGCATTGCGACCCTCGTTATTCAATTTATCGATGCGCGCCGACAACACCGGATCATCCGGCACCGCAAACGGCAAGCGGTCGATGATCACCAAAGACAACGCCGAACCGCGTACATCGACCCCTTCCCAGAAACTATGCGAGGCCACCAATACGGCATTGCCCAATTTACGGAAACGCTCCAGCAACTCGGTGCGCGAACCTTCACCTTGTAACAGCAGCGGGAAATCCAGATTCGCATCGGCAAACGCAGTTTGCAATAAACCATGCGCCTCGCGCATCGCACGTAAGCTGGTGAACAGCATAAACGCCCTCCCGCCGCTGGCTTGCAATACCGGCAATGCGGCAGCGACGACGGCTTGGGTATAACCATCGGTATTCGGCTCGGGCAATTTTTGCGGCACATACAGCAAGGCTTGGTTGGCGTAATCGAAGGGGCTATCCCAATGCGCGGTCTTGGCGGCATCCAAGCCCATTTCTTCTTGGTAGTGACGAAAATTACCACGCACCGCCAAAGTCGCCGAAGTAAAAATCCAAGCGCGTGGCGTACTGTCCAACTGCGATTTAAACGTTTCGGCAACCGACAATGGCGTGGTGTTGAGGTGCACCGCATGGTGAAATACTTCCACCCAGCGCACAGCGTTGCTCTGGCTATCGGCTTGCGGCGTAACACGCCATTCGGCGAGCGATGCGCGCAAAACCTGTGCACGCTGCCAGCAGTTATCTAAACCCGGCGCACGCTCGGCTTGCGAGGCCAAGGCATGTTCCAGATCGGTGAGTTTCTCTTTCAATGTAGTTAACGCCGGATCGAATTGCTTGAAGCGCTCGGCACGCACCACGGGCAGACGCATCGTTTCTTGCGGAAATGCCAAACGCAGATCGCGTACCGCTTTTTCCAAAGCCGAGGCCGCTTCGGGCAAGGGCGCAAAATCCTTGGCATTCACCAACCCTTCAGCCCGCGCATCGCGCGCCAGCTCCATCAATTGCCCACTGCTGATAGTGCTGCCGAAAAACAATCCGGCGGTATCCGGTAGCTGATGCGCTTCATCCAAGATAATCGTGTTGGCGGCGGGCAAGAGTTCAGCCACACCCTCATCCTTCAACATCGCATCGGCAAAAAATAAATGGTGATTCACCACCACCACATCAGCCGCCAAAGCCGCCTTGCGTGCCGACATCACAAAACATTCTTTGTAGTCGCTGCAATCCTGGCCCAAACAATTGTCGCGCGTAGAAGTGGCATACGCCCACACCGCCGCATTTTCCGGCACATCGGTGCAGCTCGCCTTATCACCTGTCGCAGTAGTTTCAGCAAAGCGCGCAATATTTTGCAAATGCAGAACGTCTTCCTTGTGATACAGCCGCGCATCGATCTGCGCATGCGCCAAGTGGTAGCGACACACATAATTGGCGCGACCTTTCAACATTGCCACGGTCACCGGCAATTTCAAGGCATCACGCACCGCCGGAATATCGCGCAGGAACAACTGGTCTTGCAGGGTTTTGGTGCCAGTAGAAATCACGACCTTGCCACCCGCCAACAAAGCCGGAGCCAAATAGGCCAAAGTCTTGCCGGTGCCAGTACCCGCCTCGACCACGAGCTTATCCTGCGAGCGAATCGCCTCAAGGATCGCCTGCGCCATTTCCAATTGCTGCGGGCGCAGACGATAGCCGGGAATGGTTTGGGCAAAAACGCCCTGGGCGGAGAAAAGGGTTTCTAAATCGGACATTCAAGATCAAACATCGGGGTAGGCGGCGATTTTAACACAGCGAAGGTCGGCCAAAACTGGTGCATAATACCAAAGCCGCCGGTCTCCTTTTGCATAACGTAATAATCGGACAGAGCAGCAAACATCCATTTAAGAATCAAAACTATATAGCCCAATAATGCCTGTCTCTATATTAAAAAATGTCCGGACCCATGCCGGTCTCTTGAATAACTGTTAGCTGCCAAAGTGCACACACTCCACGCAAACATCTCCGCCAGTTTTGGACACGACAAGCGGCCGCCGCTTACCGATCTTGTGCTCTTGGATGGTTTTGACCAATACGAAAAGGAATATGCTGTTGCGTTTTATGGCGGTAAAACTTGGCAGGATGTGCATGCATACCTTCAGGGGCTGAAAAACAATGTGGCCGCTGGCGCGGCATACCAACTTGAAGAGTGGTCTGTCCTAAACCCAGCCTACTTGGCGTACTACCTGAGGGCACACTTTGAGTATCTCTTTGAAACACTCAACACCGAAGACCCAGATACAGCGTTTATCCTGTATTTGCTTCGTGAGCTGCAGCAGGTTATACACGCACAAAAGGACAATCCGTTTACTCCTGCACAAACAGCGTTGATAAAACAGGTTGCACAATTTATTCGCGATCATGCCGCCAAACATGATTTGTACGCGTACGAAGAACAAGACCTTGAACAGTACACCGCCAAGTTGCTCGTGGACCTTGAAGCCTATGGCAGCTAACCCATCGTTCGAGTCGTTCGCTACGCTCACTGGGACTGGCCGCCTGCGGCGTCCAGCCCCTCAACTCAAACGTTAGCCCTCAACAGGGAGTTACAGATGCTGTGTTTTGAAATCACTGTAAATGGCAAAGCTCTTCCCAAGATGGGCCACGAGCAACTTCGTATGATGTCTGTCTCACTAAATTACATCCCAGAGCTTGCCAACATTGAATTAACTTCCTTTGGGGGTACTGAGAAAATGAATCGCCCCAAGGACATTGTTTCTTGGTTTACCCCAGTAAACACTCTTGGCGTGGGTGATGTTGTGGCAATTCGAATTATAGAATCCAAGGATGCCGCTACACCAATTGAGCCGCGCCCCGTCGAAGACGAACCACGAGCCACTTTATATTGTGCGTTCTGTGGCCGCGAGAAATCGGAGGTAGGTCGTATGGTCGTTGGAGTTGTTTGTATTTGCGAAGCCTGCGTGACTGAGTGCCAGAATGTGCTCACCAAAGGCTAACCCGCCGCTCAACCTGACCGCCTGCAAGCTGCGCTTGCAGGTTCCCTCCGCGCTGCGCGCTCCGGCGGCAGGTTAGCTTTCACGTTCTGCGCTGCTATAAAAGTAGCGAACTAATATAGAGTTCGATCAACCTCAAAATCTACTGAACTTCCTCCACCTTAACGAAGATGCTGCGCTTATCCGAACTAACATCCTGCGTCGAATAAACCGTACCGCTGCCACTAGATTCACTCTGCTGCCCTACCCCACCCAGTTCGATCCATTCACCGAGGCGTCCTGAAACGACCGTGGATGCCTGCTGCACATTCACCGCGCCCTGGTTGCCCAGCGTATTGCGTTGCGGGTTGATTTCGAGCGTGACTTGCGTTCCGGACACGCGTGGCAACACATAAAAACCACTGGTGACATCTTGGTACTGCGTATCCTCGACCACGGTCGTGCCGTGTCGACCGCGCACCACCGTGCGCGACTGCACAGGCACGGATTGCCCGGCACGAATAAACGCCGCATTGCCTTCCAATACTTGAATATTTTGCACATCGGCGCTGTTTTCGATATCGCGCGTGGAAGTGATTTTGGCGCCGACATGATCCTGCCGGCTACCAACTTCAATCTTCGCCCCGGCTTTACCCGGTGTCTGGGGGATGGACACGCGCCCATGCTCTGAACCCACCGAGCCATACACGCTCGCTTCTTGCGCCAAGGCATCGCGCGTAGTGTTCTGCCGCACGGTAATCATCAAGCGTCGTGGCTTGCTATCCAAGCTAGCGATGACGCTTTTAATCTGCTGCATTTTTTGCGCACTGGTGCGAATCACCAAGCGATTTTGCAGGCCGGTGACCGCACCATCCTGGCCGACCAAAGGTTGGATCAGCGGCAATATCTCTGCCGCGCTACGGTAATTGAGAGTGATGACTTCGATTTTTTCCTGGGCGAAACTACACTGACCGAATCCCAGTAAGAACAGCATCAATAGTATTTTGGTGATCTTATGCATCGTTCCAATACTCCTGACCAATTTGCGAAGCGCAGTTGCTGCGCAAGAGATGTTTCGGTTTTCGGGGCCCCTTGCTGCGTCGCCGAGTAGCGCAGTCGCGCCGGGGGTTTCAGTGGGTTCATGTTTGAGCGCGTGGCCGCGCAGCGGGTCGCGCGAGTTCGAATCCGCCGCCCGGCGTGACGAGCAACGCAGGGAACCCACGCAGTGGGCGATGCAGGGAGTGCCCTTCTTTTTGCTTACTCTTTTCTTGGGCAAGCAAGAAAAAGTAAGGGCCCCGTCGGGGCATGACCGACCTCAAACAATCGCGCGCAGCGCGCCACTACTCAACTCTTCCCCGACCGCCAAATCGAAAACACAATCCAAAGACTATTAAACACCGCAATGATGAACCCCAAAAATCCCAACACCGGCATGCCAAAAATTTTCGGCCCACCCTGAATCGTCATCACGATCGATGAGCCGATCACCAAGGAAGCCGTCATGATGCCCAGTGTGAGACGATTGGTAGTGCGGTCGAGTTGTTGACCGAAGTGATCCAGTCGCTTCACATCGATATCGAGCCGCACCCGGCCACGCCGTAATTCTTTAAAGAATTTCGCCAGGTCTCGCGGTAAGCCGGTCAAGATCGAAGCGATGTCTTTGACGTTGTGTACGCCACGCTTCAAAACCGCATCCGGCGAATAGCGTAGCTTCAGCACTTCTTTGACGAAGGGCGCGACATGATCGCCCATGTCGAATTCTGGATCGAGCTGACGCCCTAAGCCCTCAAGCGTAACCAAGGTTTTAAACAGTAAGGTCAAATCCGAAGGTAAAACCAAATGGTGTTCGCGGATCATCGCCGTCAACTCGTTCAGCAAATTGCCGAAGCTGATGTCCTTGAGATGCACGCTGGCGTAATTGAAAATGAATTCGATAACGTCGGCGGCGAGCTTGGTTTCATTCACCACCGAGTCGCCGGTCCATTCCAGCAGCACATCCAGCAGGGCCATTTCATCCTTGCCCAAAATCGCCATCAGCAAATCGGCCAACTGATTTCGGCGATCATGGGTGAGCATGCCGGTCATGCCGAAATCCACCAGCGCGACGCGATTGTTGGTCATGTAAAACACATTGCCGGGGTGAGGGTCGGCATGGAAATGGCCATGGATCAAAATCATGCGCAGTACGGCATTGGCACCATGATCGGCCAGAATGCGCGGGTCTAACCCAGCCTCGATGGCCTTCGGAATTTTATTGCCGGGAATACCTTCGATGCGCTCTTGCACATTCATGGTATGGCCGATGTAATCCCAATACACTTTCGGGATAAACACGGTTTCGTCTTCGGCAAACTTTTCGCCGAAGCGTTGAATATTGCGTGCCTCCGCCGCGAGATCAAGTTCGCGCCGCATCGATTTGGCGAATTGCTGCACGACTTGCCGCGGTTGATAGCGCCGCGTCTCGGGAAACTCTACTTCGACCAAGCGTGCGATATGCGCCATGATGCGCAAATCTGCTTCGATCTTGTCTTCGATGCCGGGACGACGCACTTTGATGATGATGTGCGTGCCATCTTTCAACTTGGCTTCGTACACTTGCGCAATAGAAGCTGCTGCACGCGGGGTGGTATTCAACTCATCAAACACATCACGGGGATCTCGACCCTGCAGTGCCAAACGCATTTGCGGCAGCATGTCCTCGAACGGCAAAGCCGGTGCACTGGTTTGCAGTTTCTCCAATTCGGCGATCCAGTGCGGCGGAAATAAATCCACCCGCGTTGCCAGCACTTGGCCCAACTTAATGAAAGTCGGACCCAATTCTTCCAAGGCTTGGCGAAAGCGTACCGCAGGTTCTAAGTTTTGATTTTCAACCGACTGCTTCCAATGCAATACGCGTCCGGCGCGTTCGAGCATGGTGCTCACGCCCAAGCGCCGAACCATATCGCCAGCACCGTAACGGATAAGAACTGAGGATATTTCGTGCAGGCGCGGTAAATCCCGCACCAAACTAATCGTTTCTAATAGCATTAAGGTGCTTTCCGTTCCCCAGGTTTGGCTTTTTCTTGTAAGGCATCGGCCATACCGGCCAAGATTCCGCTAGCCAGCAAGGTCAAGCGCTGTTTGACTTCCAGCGTTGCACCGGCCGTTTGCACGGCACCTGTTTTAAGCGCTGCACCGGCACGGTTGCTGAACTCTTCGACCGTTCCGGCGATCATGCGCCCGCTATCGGTGCCGCTACGACGGGCGTGGCTCAGTTGCGCAGAAAATTCTTCTTTGATTCTACCGCCTGCGGCTTCGGTGACTTTGGAGACAGTACTCAGAAACATTTCTTCCATCTGTTTCAGTTCATCCATCGCAGGCTTTAAGTCTTGCGCACCGAATTCTTTGCCTTGCGAGATTAACTGCTGCGCCGCCAGCGTGGTGGCTTCCGCAGTTTTTTTCAGCGCTTCGTCCAAGCCGCCCAGCGCGTCGCGTACGGCGTCCTTGATTTCTCCGGCGCGACGCCCCAAACCCAGCGTTACGCCTTCCGTCACGGCACGCACAACCTCCATGATCTCGCTCGCGGACAGGGAACGCCGCGACAAGGCGCGTAAAGTGATATCCCGCACCAGCGTATGCAAATCCTTGCCCTGCTCTGCCGCAACCGCCACTTCTTCTTTGATTGATGCGTTTTCCATATCACTCATGATCGTATCTCCTGGTGGGTTTACATGTTTTAAGTTTAGCCGAATATGGCACAGGGCGAATCGGTTGTCATAGGTTTCACTTTACAAGCTGCGTCATTTCTCCTTAAATACGCGTCATGCGTGCCTCATTTACACTAATAACCGCTATTCTGCTGGCAATTAGCCCTTTCGCCAATGCCGAAATGGATATGCCAGAAAGCGCTAGCGCTCCGCCTGCGACTGAAGTTAGCGTGAGCGAAGTAAACGTTAGCCCAGGCTCTCCGGATAAAACCCAAGACCTGTTGCTGTATGCCCTTAGTCTCAACGGCACGCGCTATAAATACGGTGGACGCGACGCCGACTCCGGCTTCGATTGCAGCGGATTTGTGCGCTATGTCTATGGCCAAGTCGCTGGCTTGTCTCTGCCCGGTTCCGCCCACGCTATCAGCAAAGTCGGCGCACAAATCACCAAGAGCGAACTCAAACCAGGCGATTTGGTGTTTTTTAATACGCTGCGCCGTGCGTTTTCTCATGTTGGAATCTATCTTGGCGACAACCGTTTTATCCACGCCAGTAGTTCCAGTACCGGCGATGTCATGGTATCGGATTTAACCGAACGCTACTGGTCCAAGCGCTTTAATGGCGCCCGTCGTTACGCACTCTCAGAATAAAATCCCTTTGCGCCTCGCTGTTTGACAGCTTGAACTGACGGGGCCATAGTCTTACTACCTCATCCTAAATTGAGCGTATCTATGGCGCAACTCATGCTATTGCTAGCCTTGCTGGTTTCAACCAACTTTGTTTTTGCGCAGGAGCCGTCGCAACAAGAACTGGAAGATTGGTTTAACGCCCCAGCCGATCCAAGCGCCGCCGACGTCAACGAGGGTGAACTCAACTTTCTGTCAGCGCCACCGGCCAAGCAGGTACATCATCATGAAAATGTGCTTACGATCAACGACCAAACGGTACGGGACGGTTGGGCCAATTTGCGTCAATGTCACTCTGACTTAGATCGGGTTCCGGCGACGCAAATCGTTTTCCGCGAGGATCGCATTCGTGATTTACGCATCCTGTCCTATAGCGGTATCGAAAAAGCCTGGGTTGAAGGCGGATCGGTGCAATTAAAGAACGTGCACAAAAACGCAAAAATCTGTGTCGCGCTCAAAAGCAAGGTGCTCTACCAGCAACCCGATGGTAACCTGCATATTCCCAACGGCCCCTTTATGCGTAAGTTTTTGGACGGCTATTACCCCATGCATGTCAGTATGAAAGTGGTCGTCAAAACCAATAAATTACGCTTTGTCGATATTACGCCCAACAAACAAAGCGGCTTCAAAGTTTCCATTGCACCGCATTTGGTTACCTTCGATGCTTGGTTTGAAGGACGCTTAAACACGTTAATACGTTTTCGTGCGATTTAAATTCTCGCAGCACATTTTCATTTTGACGGCCGATGCTGCTTTGGCGGTTTAATTATATTAATGCAAATGATTAAGTTTTATCTGCAATGCATTGTTTATTAAGTGGCATTATTAATTAATTTGACGCAAAATTACTGCATTTAGAATGCCGCTTGCCAGCCAAGCGCAAGCAGTATTAAATCCAGATTCATACCCACTCATTTCAAAGCGCAATGTTTTCAAAATACATGATGTTTTCCGTTGGTACCGGCTTTGCCGTAGTGCTGGCGTTGATGATTTCACTGGCCGTGGTCGGCCTGACGCAAATGGCCTCGATTAATGGCCGTCTCGAACGCATCGTCAATGAGAATAATAAGAAGATTGAACTTGCCAGCATCATGCGTGATTCGCTGCGGCAGCGCATTATTTCCATGCACACCATCGTTAATTCGCAGGATCGCTTCGAAAAAGATGAAGAGTTGCAGAAGTTTTATAGCTATGGAACCAACTTCACCAATGCCCGCAGAACCATGGACATGATGCTCTCGACCCCCGAAGAGAAACGCATCCTGAGCCATATCCGCAACTATGCCACCATCGCGCAGCCCAAGGTGGTGCATGGACTGGAACTCGCCATGGATGATCGCAACACGGAAGCGCTGCAATCCTTACATGATGACGCCATTCCCGCACAGCAACAGCTCGTCACCGAGCTAGACAATATGCTGATACTGCAACGTGACGCCAGCAATAAGGCGGCGCTTGAGGCGGCGGATGCCTACCGCAATACGCAATTGCTGATGATTCTCATGGGGATCAGCCTAGCGAGTATCGGCACGGCCATTGCCGTGTTCGTCCTGCGACGTACCAAGCAACAAACGGATGCGATCGAACGCGAGCAAATTAAATACAAAACCCTGTTTGCCACAAACTCGGACAGTATCGTGTTACTCGACGAACAGGGCTTTATCGATTGCAATCAGGCAGCATTAGAGATGTTTCAAATTCCCAGCGTCGCTGAATTTTGTCGTCAGCGGCCCACGGATCTTGGCCCCCCGACTCAGCTCAATGGGTTGCCATCCGCAGAATTCGCCGGTGCGCATATTCAACGCGCCATGGAACAAGGTCACTGCGATTTCGAATGGCAAGGCTTAAAGCGCGATGGTAATGTATTCCCCAGTGAAATCTCACTGCACTCCATGGTCTTGAACGGTAAAGTCGTGGTGCAGGCCATCATGCGCGACATTACCGAGCGCAAACGCAACGAAGATCGATTCAAAACCGCGTATGAAACGGCGCTAGAAGCTTCTCGGGTTAAATCGCAATTTGTGGCAAATGTCAGTCATGAAATTCGCACCCCGATGAATGGCATCATCGGCATGGTCGGCCTGTTGCTCGACACCAAACTTAGCCCATCGCAGCGCGAATACGCTGATACCGTGCGCTCCTCTGCGGAATCACTGCTGGCGATTATCAATAATATTCTCGACTTCTCCAAAATCGAAGCCGGCAAAATGCGCATGGAAATCGTTGAGTTCAATGTGCGTGATACTGTATATGAAGTTGCTGAACTGCTCGCCGAGCGCGCGCAAAGCAAAGGTTTGGAATTGGTCTGCGATGTTCCGCCGATCCTACCTAACGCAATGCTGGGTGACCCTGGCCGCATACGACAGATTCTCACTAACCTGATCGATAATGCGCTGAAGTTTACTGAGCGTGGCGATATCGTGGTGCGTGTGCGCTTGCTGGATTTGGAAGAGGCGAATGCACAACTGCACTTCTCCATCACGGATACCGGTATTGGTATTACCGATGAAAGCCAGCAACGTCTATTCCAGGCGTTTTCCCAAGCCGACGGCTCAACCACGCGCAAATATGGCGGCACCGGACTCGGCTTGGCGATTTCCAAGCAACTAGCGGAAATGATGGGCGGCGGGATTGGGGTCATCAGTGAACCCGGTGCTGGCAGTACTTTCTGGTTCACCACACGTGTGCAAAAACAAAACGCCAGCCATGTGCCACTGCAAGCTACGGAAATTTTTCAGGGTATTCGAGTCTTGATCGCCAGTGGCAATATCGCGCTACGTGAAAGCCTGATCCATCAACTAAATTTTTGGCACATGGTGCACGAGACTGCGGCTAGTTATCAAGAAGCGCTTTCCAAGCTGCATGGCGCACAAAAGAGCGGCCTTCCGATTCAAGTTATTCTCATCGACAATCGTCTTACGGAAGCCGATGGCATATCTCTCGCGAAAGCCATCCACACCAATCCGCTGATTAATACCACACAGGCTATCTTGCTCACAGGAATCGCGCAGCGTTACCACGCTAAAGATTTAGTAGCGAATGGCATAAAAATACAACTTACCAAACCGATTAAAGTCGCGCGCTTATCCAATGCATTGGCATCGGTTCTAACACAAGAACCACAAATTTCGAACACAGTACCGGTGTCTGTCCCACGTCTGGTGACCTTGCCAACACGCGTGCTGGTTGCTGAAGACAATGTCGTCAACCAAAAAGTAGTGGTGTATATGCTGCGCAAATTCGGCATTCGCGCCGATGTCGCCGCCAACGGACTAGAGGCCGTCGATGCCATGCAGCGCCTACCTTACGACTTGCTGCTAATGGATTGCCAAATGCCGGAAATGGATGGGTTCGAAGCCAGCATCGAAATTCGGCACCGCGAATTGATGAGTGGCCGTGCGCAACGTACACCGATCATCGCCATGTCGGCCAATGCCCGCAAAGAAGGACATGATCGCGCCATCAGCGGTGGTATGGATGACTATTTAGTCAAACCGCTTAAGGCAGAAGATTTAGAAGAAATGCTAAAGCGTTGGGTGCCTGGCTTTACCGAACGGTACGCCAGTGCGCAAGAAGATGCGGTGCAAGAAATTCAGCGTTTATCTGCCGACAATAATCCACCGGTCGACCTGAAAAAAGTTGCAAACATGTTCCGCAACGACACTGCCGCTCAGCATGAGTTGCTGACGCTGTATCTTTCAAGTACGCAAAGCCTGATCGAGCAAATTGCCAGCGCTTGCGAAGTTCAAGATCATGCGCAAGTTGCCGCCCGTGCGCATGAAATCAAAGGCGCATCGGCGTACATCGGCGCTTACGATCTACGGGAAATTGCACGCAATTTAGAGCTTGCCGCAAAAGCGCAAGAATGGGAAAAAATTCAGGAAAGCGTTGATGAGCTAGAGCCCGCCTTCATCCGCGCTTGGGCCTATGTGAATGAGATCGACATCAATGAAGAAGAAAGTTTATCGGCCAGCGACGTTGGAAGATAAACCGTTACTGTGCGCGCTTCCAACCCAATAAGTAAGCATCCAGTAACCAGTAGTGTCCATTCTTATCGATTAAGTCGATGCTCCTTGCGTACTGCCCAGGCCATTTTTGATTTTTAAAATTTTGCTCAGCGACACGTAACCGATTTTTCTTTAGATCAACCTCCAACACTACCGCAGCATGTCCGGTTGCCAAATATTCTTTGGCATAAATCAGCAAGTCCCCACGTTTCGGCAGTGTTTTTGAACCATTGACATAGCGCTCGGTAAAAACTTGGCTTTGATCGCTTAAGCGCGTGAAGGTATCCAACGCCCAAATATCGGCGGCGACATCGACATCGCCAAAGGTCAGGCCGCGATTGTGAATCAACCAGCGCCGCGCAAACTCCACACACTGCCACTTGATACCAGTGTAGGTTTCGTTGTCATGATTCGGATCGAAGACGACACACTTGCCTTGGCAATTGGAAAACGCTTTCGAGCCATCCCTGGTTTCGCCTAGGATTTCCCCGTAAGGAGTGACGCATCCTTCGAGGCAGTTTTGAGGTACGGTTATCGCTTCTTTGGCAGAGGCTAATCCACCGAAGGCAAGCAAGAGCAGCAACGCGATGCGTTGTGTCAGTGAAAATACAGAGTCGTTCAATCGCGCCATGATTTACTCCGGCATTCGATAAACACAGCGCGCTCGGTCGAGCGCGCTTGGCTACAGCATATTTCTAATAGCGTTTGCGCACAGCGTCATCAGCGACTGCGGCATGATGCCCAGCGCCAGTACGGCTAGGGCGTTGACGCTCAAGAGTACGCTCATGTCTGGGTTGGCTTGGATCGGTGCGGTGTCGATCGGCTCATCGAAGTACATGAGTTTAACGATGCGTAGATAGTAAAAGGCGCCAATCACTGACATCAACACCGCGGCGACAACCAGCCACAGATAGCCAGCTTGCAGTGCGGCTTGCAGCACAGAGAGTTTGGCATAGAAGCCAACCGTCGGCGGTATACCTGCCATCGACACCATCAGCAGCAACATCAGAAAGGCGTACCAGGGACTGCGTTGATTCAGACCTTTGAAGTCGTTCAGTTGATCCGCCTCGAATCCGGCGCGCGACAGCAGCAAAATCATGCCGAAGCCGCCCAGGCTCATCAGCACATAAACCAATACATAAAACATGGCCGCGTTATAGCCATTCGTACCTGCCGCGAGGAAGCCCAGCAGCAAGAAGCCCATGTGCGAAATGGTGGAATACGCCAGCATGCGTTTGATATTGGTTTGCGCAATGGCGGTGATGTTGCCGATAGCCATCGACAGCAAGGCCATGAGGGCCAGCATGGGTTGCCAGTCTGCCGACAGTCCGCCCAAGCCATCGATCAGTAAGCGCATCACAAAAGCAAAAGCGGCAATTTTTGGTGCGGTACCAATGAATAAGGTAACCGCAGTCGGCGCACCTTGATACACATCGGGAATCCACATGTGGAACGGCACTACGCCCAGTTTGAAGGCCAAGCCAGCGATGGTGAATACCAAACCGAACACCAGCACGGTATTCAGATGATTGACGCTGGGTAAAGTCGTTGCCACATTGGCAATCTCCAAGGTGCCGGTTGCGCCGTAGATCATCGACAATCCATACAGCAACATGCCCGAGGCAATCGCACCCAACACGAAATACTTCATCGCCGCCTCAGTCGCAACGCGGGAGTCGCGCTGCAAGGCAACCAGGGCATATAGGCTGAGCGACAACAATTCCAGACCCAGATACAGCGTCAGGAAGTGACTACCGGAAATCATCACCATCATGCCGAGCATGGCAAACAACATCAGCACAAAAAATTCGCCGCGATACAAACCGCGCGCCTGAATATAGCTGCGCGCATAAATCAGGACTGTCGCAACCGCGCCATACAACATGAGTTTGAGCATGTCGGATAAGGCATCGTCGACAAACATATTGCTGAAGGCCAATACCGGTGTTTGATTGAATGTCGCGGCAGTGATGATCGCGGCACCTGCCAAAGTCAGCAAGGTCAGACCATAACTGATGAAGCGCAAATCGTCCGCCAGGAATAGATCCAGAATCAGGATGAAGCACAACATGCCGAGTACGAAGATTTCCGGCAGCACAGGCAATAGATCGGTTAGGGCGAAATTCATGTCTAGCTCATCCTTACCAGGCGCACGCGGCGCCGCATTTGCTCGCCGCCACATGGGTGAGCAGATTGTTTACAGATACATGCATGACTTCTGCAAAGGGCTTGGGGTAAATACCCATGGCCAATACGGCGATAGCCAAGATACCCAGGACAAGAAATTCACGCGCAGAAATATCTTTCATGTGTTCCACATGATCGTTTCCAACCGGCCCGAACACCACCCGCTTGACCATCCACAAGGTATAAGCCGCACCGAAAATTAGGGTGGTCGCGGCTAAAAACGCATACCAGAAATTCACTTTAATGGCGCCCATGATGACCATGAACTCGCCCACAAAACCACTGGTCGCGGGTAATCCAGAGTTGGCCATGGCAAACAACACGAAGAACGCAGCGAACATCGGCATCTTATTCGCCACGCCGCCATAATCAGAAATATTGCGGGAATGCACGCGGTCATACATCACGCCCACACACAGGAACATGGCGCCGGAGATAAAGCCGTGCGAAATCATTTGCACCAGCGCGCCTTCCATCCCCAATGCGTTGAAGAGGAAAAAACCTAGGGTGACGAAGCCCATGTGCGAGATCGAAGAGTAAGCGATGAGCTTTTTCATGTCGGTTTGCACTAAGGCGACTAAACCGATGTACACCACGGCGATCAGCGACAAGGTGATCATGAATCCCGTCATGGCATGGCTGCCATCGGGTGCGATCGGCAAGGAAAAACGCAGGAAGCCATAGGCACCGAGTTTCAACATAATCGCTGCCAGCACCACGGAACCGCCGGTTGGCGCTTCCACGTGCGCATCCGGCAACCAGGTATGCACCGGCCACATCGGCACTTTCACCGCAAAGGCTGAGAACAGTGCAAGGAAAATCAGGACTTGTTCTTTCAGGCTCAAGGGCAAGGCATGCCATTGCAGGATCTCGAAGTTACCGCTTTTTTGATAGAGGTAAATGAACGACACCAACATCAACAAAGAGCCGAGCAATGTATACAGGAAGAACTTGATGCTGGCGTAGACGCGGCGCGCCCCACCCCACACACCGATCACCAGGAACATGGGGATCAGCATCGCTTCCCAGAACACGTAAAACAGGATCGCATCCAAGGCGGCGAACACGCCATTCATCAAACCCGCCATGATCAAAAATGCGGCCATGTACTGCGCGACATTCTTCTCGATCACTTTCCAGCCGGCAATCACCACAAGTACATTGGTAAAGCTGGTGAGCATGATAAACAGCATCGAGATGCCATCCACGCCCAAGTGATAGTTGATGCTGAAGTTCTCAATCCAGGGTCGCATTTCCTCATACTGCATACCGACAGCAGCGAGGTTGAATTGGGTGTACAGCGGAATGGTTGCCGCAAAGCTCAACAGTGCGCCGATGAACGCCATCCAGCGCGCTGCGAAGGGGTTGCGATCCCCCGTGACCAATACCGCCACGCCGAAAAAGATCGGCAACCAGATGACGAGACTCAGAAGCGGCATTCCTAACAACATACGATTCCTTAAACCTTAACAAACCAGGTGATCAGCACGAATACGCCGATCAACATTGCAAATGCGTAGTGGTAGATGTAACCCGATTGGAACTGGCGCAACAAGCCTGAAAACCAACCCACCAATTTAGCCGTTCCATTTACCATCCAACCGTCAATCACAGTGACATCGCCACGCGTCCACAAGCCGCTGCCGATTTTGCGCGCGCCACCGGCGAAGAACCAATCGTTGAATTCATCAAATCCATACTTGTGTTCCAGGATCGCGTAAATGAGCGAGAAGCGTGCAGCAATCTTGGCCGGGATGTCGGTGAACACGAGGTACAAGAGATAAGCCGATACCACCCCGGCGAGCGCCAGCCAGAATGGCAAGGTGCCAAACGCATGCATGCCCATTGCGTAAGCACTGTGGAATTCTTCTGCGAGTTCTTTCATCGCGTGGTGCGCGTCTGAAACATAGATGGCGGAGCCAAACCAGTTACCTTCAACAATTGCGCCAATGGTCATATAACCAATCACCACGGACGGAATAGCCAACAGCACCAATGGTAGCCAAACTACCCACGGTGTTTCATGCGGCGTGTGTCCATGGCCGTGACCATGCTCTTCATCATGATGTTGATGCGCGTGAAAACGTTCTTTGCCATGGAATACCAGGAAGTACATGCGGAAAGAATAGAAAGCCGTAATGAACACCCCTGCGACTACCGCGAAGTAGGCAAAACCGGAACCCGTTAGGTGCGATGCTTTAACCGCTTCGATAATCGAATCCTTGGAGTAGAAGCCAGAAAAGAATGGCGTACCAATCAGCGCCAGCGAGCCTACCAAGGACGTAATCCAGGTGATCGGCATGTATTTACGCAAACCACCCATGTGGCGAATATCTTGATCATGGTGCATACCAATGATGACCGAGCCCGCCGCCAAGAACAGCAGCGCTTTAAAGAAGGCATGCGTCATCAAGTGGAATACAGCGACTGAATAAGCGGAAGCACCCAACGCTACCGTCATATAGCCGAGCTGAGATAGCGTCGAATAAGCCACCACGCGTTTGATGTCGTTTTGAATGACACCGAGGAAACCCATAAACAGTGCGGTAATCGCGCCGATCACCATTACGAAGGAAAGTGCAGTGTCGGATAACTCGAACAGCGGCGACATGCGTGCCACCATAAAGATGCCGGCAGTCACCATGGTCGCGGCATGAATCAATGCTGAGATTGGCGTCGGGCCTTCCATCGAATCCGGCAGCCATACGTGCAGTGGAAACTGTGCCGACTTACCCATCGCCCCGATGAATAGCAGGATACAGATCACGGTGATCAGTGACCACGTGGTACCCGGGAACAGCGCAATGCTCTGGCTCGCAAGATAATTGGCTTTACCGAAAACGGTCGCGTAATCCAAGCTGCCCGCGAATGCCAAGACCAGACCGATACCGAGCAGAAAGCCAAAATCGCCAACGCGGTTAACCAAGAAGGCTTTCAGATTTGCGTAGATTGCTGTCGGTTTGGTGTACCAGAAACCAATCAGTAAATAAGAAACCAAACCGACTGCTTCCCAGCCGAAGAACAACTGCACGAAGTTGTTCGACATCACCAACATCAGCATGGAGAAAGTAAACAGGGAGATGTAAGCGAAGAAGCGCTGGTAACCGGGATCTTCTTCCATATAACCGATGGTATAAATATGCACCATCAACGATACGAACGTCACCACCAGCATCATCATGGCGGTGAGTTTGTCGATCAAAAATCCAATCTCGAAGGACATGCCGCCGCTGGTCAGCCAAGTGTAAACGCTGCCATTATAGGTATGCCCTTGCTGCACATCTTGAAACACGAAATACGAAGCGAGACAGGAAACAGCCACGCCCAGAATCGTGATGCGATGCGACCACGTACGGCCAAATAGCCAGCCGAACAAGCCAGCGAATATAGCGCCGCCTAAAGGCGCCAAGGGCACAATCATGTAAAGTGTTTGCATGCTGATCTGTGGCATGGTTAACCTAGAAACCGTGGTTGGACGGGGTGGAGGGCGTGGTTTTGCGGGTGTAGGGCAAGACGCGACAACGAGGAATGGTTATTCCATTGCGAGGCGGAGCAACGCCGCCATGCGCCCGCAAAACCACGCCATCCGCCGCGTAGCGTGCTTCCCAAACGGGTGGTCCGAAAATAATCAAAGTAGCAAGTTAGAATCATGGCATTCAATTTTCAAAGTAGCGGTCAACTACGGTTTCTAGGTTTAACCTTTTAACTGATCCAGATCATCAACGTTAATCGTTTTCATATTGCGGAACAGCACCACCAATATGGCTAGTCCAATGGCCGACTCGGCCGCAGCCACTGTCAGGATGAAGAACACAAAGACCTGCCCTGCCGTATCGCCCAAATAATGCGAGAAGGCGACAAAATTCATATTGACGGCGAGCAACATCAACTCGATCGCCATCAGCAAAATCAGGATATTTTTTCGATTCAGGAAAATACCCATCACGCTCAGCGCGAACAACAAACCGCCCAGGATCAAATAATGCGATAAGGAAATCATGATGCTTCCTTGGTTATTTTGTCTGCGGTTTCGGCAGGCATGGAAACCATGCGCACGCGATCTTGGCGTTTAACGCGCACTTGATCGCCAGGATTTTGATGTTTGGTATTTTTACGACGACGCAAGGTCAACGCGATTGCCGCGACGATAGCCACCAACAAAATCACCGAAGCCAATTCGAAGGGATACACATATTCGGTATACAACAAACGACCCAATTCCTTGGTATTGCTGTAGTCGGCAGCATGCGCGGCCGGATTCGGCATTTGCGTCAAACCAAAATGCTTACCGCCCAAGACAACCACCATTTCCAGCATCATTAATACTGTGACGAAAGCCGCCAACGGCAAATAATCCCAAAATCCTTCACGCAATTTGTCGAGGTTGATATCCAGCATCATCACCACGAATAAGAACAACACCATCACCGCACCGACGTAGACCAGGACGAGTGTGATGGCGAGGAATTCAGCTTCCAACAACATCCAAAGTCCTGCGGCGGTAAAGAATGCCAACACCAGGAACAATGCTGAATGCACCGGGTTACGCGCAGTGATCACGCGCGCCCCAGCGAACAGCAGGATGGCCGAAAGAAAGTAAAAAACGAAGCTCTCAAAGTTCATCTTGTTTTCAAGACCTTTTCAACGCAAAGACGCAAAGGACGCAAAGCCAAAACATTTACGCAGAGTTTCTTTGCGTTCTTTGCGGCCTTTGCGTTTCAAGTTTTTAACGATATTTCGCATCGGCAGCCTTATCCGCAGCAATCATGTCTTCATATTTATCGCCAACGGCTAGCAGCATTGGCTTGGTGTAATACAAATCACCGCGTTTCTCGCCGTGATATTCAAAAATACGGGTTTCAACAATGGAGTCAACCGGGCAGGATTCCTCACAGAATCCGCAGAAAATGCACTTGGTTAAATCGATGTCGTAACGGGTGGTGCGGCGTGTGCCATCATCACGCTGATCCGACTCGATGGTGATCGCCAAAGCCGGGCACACCGCCTCGCACAGTTTGCAGGCAATGCAACGCTCTTCGCCGTTTGGATAACGGCGTAAAGCATGCAAGCCACGGAAGCGCGGTGAAATCGGCGTCTTCTCATCCGGGAACTGAATCGTAATCTTGCGCGCGAACAAATGCCGACCCGTCAGCACCATGCCTTTGAGCAACTCGATCAGCAGAAAGCTTTTAAAGAAATCTTTAATTTGCGTCATCATGTTCGCTGCCTCAGTGAACCAGGTATGCGTAGGGAGTCTGCATCACCGCACCGATGATGACGATCCAAACCAAAGTGACGGGAATAAACACTTTCCAACCTAAGCGCATGATCTGATCGTAGCGATAGCGTGGGAAAGTGGCACGGAACCATAAGAACAAGAACAATACGAACAGGACTTTGGCAATCAGCCACTGGAAACCGCCGCCTAGCAAGGAATGCAGAATTGCATTCTCCGGCAACCAAGCCACCGGCAACGGTGATTGCCAGCCGCCCAAAAACATCAGCACGGTGAGCGTGGCCACTAAAATCATGTTGGCGTATTCGGCCAGGAAAAA
>JAHECG010000180.1 GCA_024641855.1 Betaproteobacteria bacterium
TCATCCGCGAACGCAACGCTCTGCAAGCACGCTTCCAACTGTGCAGCAGCGTTCAGCGTAATGATGACGGCGGAAAACGGCTCTCGACTGACCATAAAGAGGATTCAAAAGGGGTAATTTTAGCGGATTCCGTGTAAGCTTATCGCGATTTTATACCGCTATGACACGCATTCTCCTCATCAAAACCTCGTCCATGGGCGATGTGATTCACAATCTGCCCATCGTTGCCGACATTCGCTCGCGCTATCCCGAGGCCGAATTACATTGGCTGGTGGAAGAAAGTTTCGCCGATATCCCGGCTTTGCATCCCCAGGTCAAACAAGTCATCCCGGTGGCCATCCGGCGCTGGCGCAAGTCCTTGTACCGCCCGCAAACTTGGCGCGAAATACGCGCCTTCCGCGCTCGATTAGCACAGACCGATTACGATTTCATCCTCGATACGCAAGGTTTATTGAAAAGCGGGCTGCTCGCACGCCTAGCGCACGGCAAACGTTTAGGTTTGAATGCCAGCAGTGCCCGCGAAGCGCTGGCCGCGCGCTGTTATGACGTGACCTTTCAAGTGGATCCGAATGCGCATGCGGTGGTGCGCTACCGCGCGCTAACGCAACAAGCCTTCGAACTGGCACCGAACCTGCCGCTCGACTATGGCATTTCTACCCCCAACATCGCTCTGCATTGGTTGCCCGATAGCCGCTATGCAGTGTTATTACATGCCACCAGCCGCGCAGAAAAATATTGGCCGGAAGCCAACTGGGTTGCCTTGGGCCACGCATTACAGCAACGCGGATTTACCGCCGTTCTACCCTGGGGCAGTCTGAAAGAATACGAATACGCCACTCGCCTGGCGGCCGCCATGCCGCAAGCGGTCGTTGCGCCACGCCTCTCGCTGAAAGAAGCGGCCGTAATGCTAAAAAAAGCAGCACTCGTCATCGGTGTCGATACCGGCCTAGTGCATCTCGCAACCGCCGTCGGCACACCGACTATCGGCATTTATTGCGGCTCTGACCCAAGCAAAAACGGACTCTATGCCGCCACCCCTATCTGCAACTTAGGCCATGATGGCGCGCCCCCGAGCGCTGCCGAAGTGTTAGCCGCCGCTGACCGGTTTCTGCATGCTTAAGCCACGGTTTTTCTACTCGCTGGCCTTATATTTATTGGCGCCTTTTATTCCGTTACGCCTGCTGTGGCGAGGACGTAAACAACCCGCTTATTTACAGCATTGGCGCGAGCGCTTCGGTTGGTATTCAATCGCACCACAACCCCCTTTGGTTTGGATACACGCCGTTTCGGTCGGCGAAACGCGTGCTTGCATGCCCCTCATTGCCGCACTACAAGCGCGCTACCCTGAACACAAAATCCTGCTCACCCACATGACCCCGACCGGGCGCGAGACCGGCCAATCTTTATTCGGCGCACGCGTTCAACAATGTTATTTACCGTACGACTTGCCCGGTGCCGTGCAGCGGTTTTTAACCCATTTCAACCCGACATTTGGGTTGATCATGGAAACCGAGCTATGGCCAAATTTGATTGCCGCCTGCCAACAACGTCACATCCCTCTCGCATTGATCAACGCCCGACTTTCGGAACGCTCGGCGCGCGGTTATGCGCGGCTTTCCACCCTGACAAAGGAAGCCCTAAACAAGCTACCGCTGATTTGCGCGCAGACATCGGCCGACGCCGAACGCCTGGCGCAATTGGGTGCGCCCAACGTCGTTGTCACCGGCAATCTCAAATTCGATGTCGTGCCGCCACCAACAAACGATCAGCTACGCGCACAATGGGGAACAGAACGAAAAATCATTCTTGCCGCCAGCACCCGCGAAGGCGAAGAGGCGCTCCTGCTGGATGCGCTGACTTCATCGGCGGCACCCGATCAATTGTTGCTGATCGTGCCGCGTCACCCACAACGCTTCGATAGCGTGGCGGCGCTGCTCACTACACGCGGCATTCCCTTTCAACGCCGTAGTGAAAACGTTCCGCTACGCGCAGCAACGCAAGTGGTGTTAGGCGACAGCATGGGTGAGATGTTTGCTTATTACGGCGCAGCAGACGTCGCCATCA
>JAHECG010000029.1 GCA_024641855.1 Betaproteobacteria bacterium
TCACCCATCATGTGGGCGATTTTGATGCATCCTTACTAGAAGGCATGAACTTAGTCATTTCCGCGCATGAAGATGATGCCGTCAATAAGATCGTTTCAGAAACAGCCAAGGCACGCCAATTACCAGTCAATGTGGTCGATACGCCAGCGTTATGTTCGTTCATCGTGCCCTCCATCATCGACCGCTCGCCGATTGTCATTGCGGTATCTTCTGGTGGCGCATCACCCGTGCTGGCACGCATGTTGCGCGCACGTTTAGAAAGTCTGATTCCTACTGCCTATGGACGTCTATCCACACTCGCCGGGCAATTTCGGGATGCCGTCAAGCAACGTTTTACACGTTCAGAAAATCGCCGCATATTCTGGGAAAAAGTATTCCAGGGCCCGATCGCTGAGATGATGTTTGCTGGTCAAGATCAAGCGGCTCGTGATGCGCTGAAAAAAATGATCGCAGCGCAAACGGAAGATAAAAATCCCTTGGGTGAGGTTTATCTCGTTGGTGGCGGTCCAGGTAATCCCGATCTCCTCACCTTCCGCGCTTTGCGTTTAATGCAGCAAGCCGATGTTGTGGTGCACGATAACCTCGTAACACCCGCTGTTCTAGATATGGTACGTCGCGATGCTGACCGTATCTACGTCGGAAAAAAACGTAATGACCATGCCCTGCCACAAGAAGGGATCAATGAATTGTTGGTACGTCTGGCGAAAGAAGGTAAACGTGTATTGCGTTTGAAAGGCGGCGACCCTTTCATTTTCGGTCGTGGCGGCGAAGAAATCGAAACCTTGGCGCAACATGGCATACCGTTCCAAGTCGTGCCCGGCATCACTGCTGCCTCCGGTGTAGCTTCCTACGCCGGTATCCCGCTGACGCATCGCGACCACGCTCAAGCCTGCATCTTCGTCACTGGCCATTTGAAAGACGGCACCATGAACTTGGATTGGGAAATGCTCGCACGTCCTCATCAGACCGTGGTGATTTACATGGGCCTGCATGGTCTACCGACGCTGTGCGAAAAGATGGTTGCGCATGGCCTTAGCGCCGACACGCCCGCCGCCATCGTGCAACAAGGTACGACTTCGAAGCAGCGCGTAGTTACCGGTACGCTAAACACGCTGCCAGAACTAGCTGAAACGGCAAAACTACAAGCACCGACTCTAATCATTATCGGTAGTGTAGTTTCGCTACAGAAGAAATTGCAGTGGTTTAATCCTCAGGATTCTAAAGATCTATTACAGGCTGCTCCGCTTAAACAATGAGCGGTACGTAGAATTGAATAAAGTTTTTAGGGGCACTTAAGATGGTGGCAGATTGCGCACCATAGCTCCCCTCCTATTCATACAGGGCAGGTTGATCCAAAATTTTGACGCAGGAATGACAGCCGCTTACTGGATCATCACAACGAAAATTTAAAAAAACGTCTGGCGCATCAAATCAGATGCGCCAGCTTAAGCCTGGAATCAGGTATTGGAATGTGTCTTAGGAATTTTGCAGAAACGCTTAGACTGCGAAATGATTGAGCACTGGAAGTAGCAAGTGAGGATGCTACTCGAAGCACCAAACAGCCAAAAGATGAAAAATACCGAGGAATAAGCTGCTAAGCGAGAATCGAATAGCGCTGCTCCCTGATACATGATTTCCATGGGATCAAAAAAGGCAAACATCAGGATATCCATGATGCCTGCCACGATAAAAGACGGCCAAAGTATTTGAATTGTGCGCTCCATCGAACCCCTCCTTACCCCTACTGACTGTGTTTGAATTTCCCCTAGTTTACTCCGACTTTTCCGCTTCCCCCAAATGGATTATTTGCTGGTCGGCAAGCCATTGACCGGTAAGGCGCCAGCCGCCATCAGGGGCCTCTAAAACCACCCGCCAACGCCCCTTACTCAAATTGGGAACTACCGCACTGTAGTTACCTTTTTCCCAAGCCTGTAGGCTGATATGCAGGTCCCGATGAGCTTGTGTCGGATGCAATAGAGAGAGTTGTAACTTGTCCGGCATACCGTCTAGTTTGCCCATAAGGTGAGCGCTAATCGTTCTTCCATCGCTACCCATGCTGAGATTTGCGCCCAGGTGCAAATCTTGCGCCGCTAGGTCACGATGCATGGTCTTGTTGATACTGATACCTTGTTTGTAATAATCATCCTCCACCAACCCATCGGCACTCTTGATGGCTAACCAGATCGTGATCATGCTCGCGACAACAGCCGTCATAGGCAGCATAATTAATATCCACGGCCAAGGCTCTCGATACCATGGTTGACTCTTTGAAATATTCATAGTGTTACCTTAACGGCTCAAAAAGGTTGATTTAATGGTTTTCTGCAACTTCGGTTTATCCGTTGCTTGAATAGTAAAACGCACCGCACTGGATAATGCTTTGGACTGGCTAGGATCCAGTTGAAGATGCACAACCATATCTTGGTTCTGCAAGGAGGCGATCTCAATATCGGAGACTTTGTCAGCCACTTTGAGTCCCGGCAATCCGCTCACGGTAATAGCAAAACGATGGGCCTTATCATCCATATTGATAATTTGTAAGCGATAGACATTTTCAATCAAACCCTCAGCCGTTTCGCGAATGGCAATCCGATCGCGAATGGCATCGACACGTAACGGCACACGATTAAATAGCGTGATGGCAAAAGTGCTGACAATGGTTAGCAACACCGCACTATAAATTAAAGTACGTGGGCGCAAAGCGTGCGCCAGAATATTCTCATCCTTATATTTTCCATCGATGACATTTTCCGTGGTGTAACGAATCAGGCCGCGTGGATAGCCTATCTTATCCATCACTTGATCGCAGGCATCGATACATGCCGCACAACCAATACATTCATATTGCAGGCCATCGCGAATATCAATATCCGTCGGGCACACCTGCACGCAGATACCGCAATCCACACAATCACCTAGCTGGGCGGCTTCGCGGTCAACCGATTTGGAGCGCGATCCACGCGGCTCACCACGATTTAAATCATAGGTGACCGTCAGCGTATCGGCATCAAACATGACGCTTTGGAAGCGGCCATAAGGGCACATATAAATGCAGACCTGCTCACGCATAAAACCGGCATTGCCATAAGTAGCAAAGCCATAGAAGAAGATCCAGAAGATCTCCCAGGAGCCCAGCGTCCAGTGAGCGAAAGATACGATGAGTTCTTTGATGGGTACGAAATAACCCACAAAAGTAAAGCCCGTCCATAATGCCAAGCCTAGCCACAGCAAATGTTTAACGGTTTTTTTGGTGATCTTTTCAGCGTTCCACGGCAATTTATCGAGCTTGATCTGCTTCGGACGATCACCCTCGACTTTGCGCGCGATCCACATGAAGATTTCGGTGTAGACGGTTTGCGGACACGCATAACCACACCATAAACGTCCCGCAATTGCGGTAAACAAAAACAGTGAAAAAGCGGAAATAATCAGCAGGCCCGTCAAGTAAATAAAGTCCTGAGGCCAGAGTACTAGCCCCAGGATATAAAACTTACGCGCAGCCAGATCAAACAACACCGCCTGACGTCCATCCCAGGTTAACCAGGGTAGACCGTAGTAAAGCAATTGCGTAAACAACACCAAAGCAATACGCCAGTTGGCAAACCAGCCAGTAACTGCACGTGGATAGATTGTTTGCTTCACTGCTAGCAGCGATTGTTCTACTTCCACTGCTGGCGTGATCGGTATGACGCTTTGCTTCTCTACAGCCACTCTGATTCAACCTTTACTTGATCATAAGAAATATTATTGCAGCGATTTCTTTATGGTTTCGTCTGCGACAAACTGAAGACATAAGCGGCTAACAGATGCACCTTGGCTTCGCCCAACTTCTCCAATTGCGCAGGCATATGACCATTGCGGCCGTTGGAGATACTTTCAACGATACTGGCTTCAGAACCACCATAGAGCCAAACGTTGTCGGTCAGGTTAGGTGCGCCCAAGGCTTGCATGCCTTTGCCGTCCGGCATGTGGCAAGCTGTGCAGAGCGTGGCAAATTTTTCCTTCCCGGCAGCCGCCTGCTTGGCATCGTGCTTACGCCCGGATAGGGACAATACATAATTGGCGACATCCTTCACTCCTTGCTCACCCAAAGCTGGCGCCCAAGCGGGCATAACGCCACCACGACCATTGCTAATGGTGGTTTTGATCGTGTCCGGGTCTCCACCATACAGCCAATCGCTATCGGTCAGATTCGGAAAGCCCTTCGCGCCACCGGCGTCGGAGCCGTGGCATTGCGAGCAATAGGTTAGAAATAAGTGCTTGCCCGTTTCACGTGCTTCTGGATTTGCAGCAACCGCCTTTAAGTCCTGCTTCAGATATTTATCAAAAATGGGGCCGTATTTTTGGGCCGCCAAATTTTGCTCTTCTTGCAATTGGCCGCGCGAGCTCCAACCATATATTCCTTTGTAACTCCCCATGCCCGGATACAGCACCAGGTAAATAATGGCAAATACAATGGTTATATAAAACAGATACAACCACCAACGAGGCAAGGGATTGTTGAGTTCCTGCAAATCGCCATCCCAAGCTTTTTGAATCACTTCAGCCTTTTGTCCAGGGGCCAGCTTGCTTGTCGTTTGACCTTTCACGAACCAAGCAATCCAAATCACGCTGGCAGCGGTGATGCCTGCCACAAAATAGCTCCAAAATTCACTGATAAAATCACTCATTTTTTTCTCCTTAACCAGACGCCGATCAAGGGCGTCTCGAATAGATTTAGTGGCGTGGATACGCGTTATTCTTAGGCATTACATCTTCCTCAAAAGGCAAGTTTGCGGCGCTTTCAAAATCTTTTTTACGTCGATCGCTCCATGCCCAGAAAAAGATGCCAATGAAGGTGATGAAAAATATCACCGTTACAATGATGCCGATGATTACGCTATCCATGCTTACCTCGCATCCTTAAGAGATGTTCCCAAACCTTGTAAAAAAGCGATCAAGGCTTGTATCTCGGTTTTGCCTTCCAGTTCCTTTTTGGCGCCAGCGATATCAGCATCGGTGTAGGGCACGCCGACAGTACGCAATGCTTTCATCTTGGCCTCGATATCCCGTGCGTCTGCTGGCGTTGTGTCGAGCCAACGGTAGGAAGGCATATTGGATTCTGGTACCACGTCTTGCGGATGCATTAAATGCGTATGGTGCCATTCGTCTGAATAACGACCACCAACGCGCGCCAGATCCGGTCCGGTACGTTTTGAACCGTAGAGAAACGGATGGTCATAGACCGATTCCCCGGCGACCGAGTAATGCCCATAACGCTCAGTCTCCGCACGGAATGGCCGAATCATTTGCGAGTGGCAGCCTACACAACCTTCTCGGATGTAGATATCACGCCCCGTGAGTTGCAGCGCGGTATAGGGCTTCATGCCCTCAACGGGTTGGGTGGTGGATTTCTGGAAAAACAGCGGCATGATTTGAACGATACCGCCGACACTGATCACCACCGCGGTGAGGATACCGAGCAAGCCGATGTTTTTTTCAATTTTTTGATGAAACGATTCCATGTTTTACTCCTTAAGAATCTGGTTACGCGTGAACGGCTTGTGGGATTTGCGCTTCTTCCACTTTGCCGATGCTGACGGTTTTCCACACGTTATAGGCCATGATCAGCATGCCGCTGAAGAACATCAACCCACCCATTAAGCGAACAAAGTAGAACGGATACATATTTTTCACGACTTGCGCGAAGGTATAGGTCAAGGTGCCATCCGGGTTGGAAGCACGCCAATCCAAACCTTGACTCACGCCGGCGATCCACATCGCAGCGATATACAGTACGACACCCAAGGTCGCGACCCAGAAGTGCGTTGTGATCAACTTGACGCTGTACATTTCTTCGCGTCCAAACAGGCGTGGGATCAGGTAATACATCGAGCCAATGGTGATCATCGCTACCCAGCCTAGGGCACCGGAATGCACATGGCCAATGGTCCATTCGGTGTAGTGCGACAAAGCATTCACCGTCTTAATTGCCATCATCGGACCTTCGAAGGTGGACATGCCGTAAAAGGCTAGTGACGTCACCAGGAATTTCAAGATGGGATCCGTACGCAGCTTGTCCCAAGCACCGGACAAAGTCATGACGCCGTTCATCATGCCGCCCCAGCTAGGGGCTAACAGCATCAAGGAGAACACCATGCCAAGTGATTGCACCCAGTCCGGCAACACGGTGTATTGCAAGTGATGCGGGCCAGCCCACATGTAAATGAAGTTCAACGACCAGAAGTGAACGATCGACAGACGATAGGAGAAAATCGGCCGTGCTGCTTGCTTCGGAATGAAGTAATACATCATGCCAAGGAATGCCGTAGTCAAAAAGAAACCGACTGCATTGTGGCCATACCACCATTGCACCATGGCATCTTGAACACCGGCATAAATCGAATACGATTTAAATAAAGTCACCGGAATTTCAAGATTGTTGACGATGTGCAGCATCGCAATGGTAATGATGTAAGCACCGAAAAACCAGTTGGAAACGTAGATGTATTTGGTTTTGCGTTTGACCAACGTTCCAAAAAACACGATCGCGTAAGCCACCCAGACCAGCGTGATCAGAATATCGATCGGCCATTCCAGCTCTGCATACTCTTTAGAAGAAGTTAAGCCCATCGGTAGCGTAATCGCTGCCGAAACAATCACGGCTTGCCAACCCCAGAAGGTAAAGCTCGCGAGCTTCTCTGCGTATAAGCGCACCTGGCATGTTCGCTGTGCAATATAGTAAGAAGCCGCAAATAGCCCCGATCCGCCAAAGGCAAAAATAACGGCATTGGTATGCAATGGACGCAAGCGGCCATAAGTTAACCAAGGAATGCCGAAATTCAATTCCGGCCAAATGAGTTGTGAGGCAATAATCACGCCGACTAACATGCCGACGATGCCCCAAACCACGGTCATAATGGCGAATTGCCGTACGACCTTATAGTTATAAGTGCTTGCTTCCATAACGATCCTCTCCTTGTAAATTCAAGCAGTCAAAGTTTAAAAAATTATTACTGAACACGCTTCGGCTGAGTCGGCGTATCGTCATCCATCAAGATGCGATGCGCCGGCCCTTCCATATCTTCAAATTGGCCCGATTTCACGGCCCATAAAAAAAGTCCGCCAATGATGAGCACAATGACTACGCTGACGGGAATTAATACAAACAATATTTCCATCTCAATGTCCTTCAGTGACAAGCGTCGCCGGTGCTAGCGGGCGTGGCGATAGCATGTTAACGCGCTCGTACTTTACCTGCCTTAAACGCAGGGCATTTAACACCACCAGCAAGGAAGAAAACGACATGCCGAGGCCAGCCATCCATGGCGTGACCAAACCGAATGCCGCTGCCGGTATCGCTACTAAATTGTAGATCACTGCCCATAGTAAGTTTTGCCTTATGATGCGCGCTGTTTGCCGTGCAACACTGATCGCATCGGCCAAACGAACCAGTTGGCCAGTCATCATCACCATATCGGCACTGGCTTGTGCAACTTCAGCCCCTTGTCCCATGGCGATCGAAACCTGCGCGGCGGCCAGCACGGGTGCATCATTGACGCCATCTCCCACCATCGCAACGATTTCGCCCTGTTGCTGCAATTGACGTAATCGATCTAATTTGCCTTGAGGTAGTAGTTGCGCGGTAAAACAGGTAATACCCAAACGCTCAGCCACGTGCCGTACGATGGGTGCGCCATCGCCGGAAAGCAGGCTAACCTCAATACCTAAAAGTTTAAGCCGTTCGATCGCTTGATGAGCATCGGCACGCAATTGGTCGCCGAGTATAAATATGCAAAGCCAGCCTTGTTCGTCCCCTAAGGCGACCATGCTTTGGCCATCTCGTAATGCGAACTGCGAGGGTAAGGATTGGCCATGCAGTTCGGCCACAAATTCAGGACTTCCTAACCGTAAACGCTGACCTTCGATTGCGCCCTCTAAACCCGCTCCAGTTTGGTGGATGATATTTTGCACTTGCAGCATCGGCGCTTCGACATCGTGTAAAGCACACGCAATCGGATGTTCGGACATGGCTTCCAGTGCACTGGCCATGGCGCGGCAGCGATCCATCGAACAACTGCCTAACACAATCGTTTCCAGCAACTCCGGGCGACCATGAGTTAAGGTGCCGGTTTTGTCAAAAATTACATGCGTGACCTTGGCTAATGTTTCCAACGCATGCCCACGCGTAATCAACAAGCCCAAGCGGGTCAGTCGCCCAGTTGCAGCGGTCAATGCTGCGGGTGTCGCCAAGCCAAGTGCACAAGGACAAGTCACCACCAATACCGATACCGTAATCCAAAAAGCGCGTGTGGCATCCACCGTGATCCAAGTAAGTGCAACCGCAGCTGCAATCACGAGCAAAGCTAGCACGAACCACGAAGCCACGCGGTCTGCCAACAACGCAATTTTAGGTTTCTCGGCTTGCGCACGATCAAGTAAACGCACAATTCCTGCGTGCAGCGTATCTGCGCCCACTTTCTCTACACGCATCTGCAACGGACTGGAGACATTGATCGCACCGCCAACCAAATGATCCCCAGCGACTTTTGCGAGCGCAATGGATTCTCCGGTCAATAAAGATTCATCAGCCTCACTGCTACCGGTTAGGACTAAACCATCTGCTGGGATCACTTCGCCGGGTTTAATTAATAACACATCCCCGACCGCTAATTGCGACACAGGTACAACTTCGGTTGTATGTTGCGCAGGATAATCGCAGAAGCGCGTCGCGACTGCAGGAATCAACTTGACCATGGCCTCAACAGCGGCCGCAGACTTACGACGCACGCTCATTTCTAAATAGCGGCCAGCAAGCAAGAAAAAGACGAACATAGTTACCGAATCGAAATACACTTCCCCAGCATGCGTAAAAGTTGCCCACAGGCTAGCGATAAACGAAGCGCCGATACCCAGCGCAACCGGTACGTCCATACCAAGATGACGACGTAGCAGATCGCGCCAAGCACCTCGAAAAAAAGGCCACGCGGAATAAAACACCACCGGCAACGTCAACATCAGGCTAGCCCAGCGCATTAGGGCTTCAATATCCCAAGTCATCGAACCGGGGTCGGCGACGTAAACTGGGATTGCGTACATCATTACTTGCATCATGCCCAAACCAGCGATAGCTAGACGCCGTTGACTGAGTGCGCGTTCGCGCATAAATATCTGTTCTTGCTGAAATGGATCGAAGGGATGGGCTGAATAGCCCATGTCACGAATAGCCTGCAAAATTTCCGAGAGCTGGGTTTGACTATTGTCCCACTGCACGCGCGCACGTCGTGTGCTGTAATTGATTTCAATTGCCAACACGCCTGGTAATTGCATTACGTGACGCTCATTGAGCCAGATACAAGCGGCGCAGACGATGCCTTCTAATATCAAAGCAGCTTCGCGCACATCCCCTGCTCCAGTTTTGACAAATGAACGTTGTATTTCCGGAAGATCAAATAATTGAAGTTGACGCAGAATTTGCTCGGGATCCTGCACGGTTGCTGTGGCAGGAAATTCTGTACGATGGTGGTAATAACCTTCATTACCGCTATCGACAATCATTTGCGCGACTGCTTGGCAACCATGGCAACAAGTTTCATGGCGCATATCGTTAATAGAAACTGGATAATACGCACCAGTAGGCAGCGGGAGACCACAATGGAAACACTGCTCAGAATTTGTATCGTGAGATTTCATCGGTAAACCGTTCGGTGCCCTTTACCTAAACGATTTTCCAACGCTAATAGGCGAACATTGCTTACGAAAATACTTGAATACAGCATGGATAGGTTCGAATCGGGCATTTCAATTCCTTAATTCTTCCTGATTTTCTGCTGTTTGCTTGGGCTTATTAATATAAGGATATTAACATTATCTTATGTTAACTTCAAGCTAAATAATTTAGATAAGTTGAATATAAAAATAAACAATAAAAATCTAAATCAATTTAATCAAATATTTAAAGCTAAAAACTAAACCTATATGAAGACATTCATATCTTTGAAAAAATCATGTTAATCTTAAAAAAAGATGAAGAAAAGCAATTTGTCTGCTTATGCATAACGGTTTGTTTTGCAATTAGTTAAACATAGACTGTTAAAACAGAAAATAGGAAGTTTAAAAGGACTTTCAAAAACCCAAGCTGAGCGGGAAGTGTTTAAATAAAATAACGCGACACTATGTTCTGAATGATTAGGTCAATATAGCAGGACATCAACCAGAAAGAGCCAAAACACTTCAACAATCACAGTTTTCGAGCCACATTTTTCTCAAGCATAAGCCTTAATTTTTAACATCCCATCAAACTGGGACATGACAGCTTCCATACCAACCATGTGTGACCAATGTGGTGCTCACCGTAAACAGCCCGTAGCAGCCCATGGCTACAATAAGTAGACCCGCGATTAAACGGATTGGCTGGCTTTGTACCCAAGTGCGGCAACGTTCCCAAAAAAGTCCAATCAACAAAAGGCTCGGTAAAGTGCCGATACCAAAAACCAACATGATCAAAGCACCACGTTCAGCACTGGCGCTGGCCAGCGCGACTATGAGCACACTGTAGACCATGCCACAGGGCAACCAACCCCAAAATCCACCCACCATCAAAGCTTGCGGAATGGTACGAATGGGTAACAATCTCTGAGCTAGGGGTTGGATCCTACGCCAGAGTAACGTCCCCACCCGTTCCAATAGTTGCGCCACGTTCCACAGGCCGGCAAGATACATGCCCAGCACAATTAACATGATGCTTGAAAGGCTAAATAACAAATGTTGGATAGGCGCCACATCCCTGAACAACATACCAGCCTGCCCAATACTACCCACCAACGCGCCTGCCAGCGCATAGCTGGAAATCCGGCCGACACTGTAGGCCAAATGGAATGGCCAGCGTGTTCGATCTTTTGGCAATTGATGCGTCAAAGCGCCCACGATACTGCCGCACATACCAAAACAATGCACGGCACCCAACAAGCCAACCAAGAAAACTGCGATTAAACTAAATTGATTCATATGAGAATAAAGATCCGCAAAGGCGTTATTTTGATAGATCCTCAACCGCGATGCGTCCTACCACAGTGAAATTTGAGCCGCCGCCAGGCTGCAGAACCAACAAGGTGCCTGGCTCGATCAATTCGAGCGTCAAGGCATCTATATTTGGCCTGTGGGTGACGAGCACTAAATTTTTTCGTCCTTTATATTCCCCTATACGCGCAGCCACTTCGGCTGTCCGTTTAGCCGATTCCTCATCTGGTAACGTCGTTTGCAAATCCAGTGCATCCCAGACTTGCACTTTGCCAAAGGCGATACGCGCTGTGTCTTGGGTGCGGCAATAGGGGCCAGCCAGGACTGAGCTGATTGGGGTGAGATGTTTTTTAAAAGCGCGCCGCGTCCGAGTCGCCTCTTGTTGCCCCTGTGGCGATAAATTACTCTGGCCAACACAATTTTCAAACTCCGCATTGGGGTTGGTACTATGCGTCATCGTGTCGACTGGCCCATGCCGCATTAAAATAACGTAACCACCTTGCTTTAACTTTGACCAGATAGAAGTATCGCTAGCAATGGCAAAGTCACTTATGCAAAAACTGAGGAACAAAAATAAAACGCCGTATTGCCTATCCATTCAGAACTCCTTTGTTTAATCCGGACTGGCTGTTCTGAAATCATTCAAAAGAACGCGCCGGAATAGATATTACTTTCGCGCCCAATCAATTAACGGCAACCAATGTTCGAGTTCTTTCTCGCTTTGCGAACGCGGCAGATCAAACAACGTTTCTCCCATGGCAGCGGCCTGAATATAGACCTGCGCATCCCGTAAATTGGTAATTAACGGCAATTCGTATTTTTCAAAAAAATGTTGCAGCGTAGCGGCTGCACGCGTGCGCGGGTCGACCCGCATACCGATAACACCAATATCCACCGCATGATGACGTAGCGCTTTGTGTTCTTTTAGCGTGTCGAAAAATTCCGAAGTTGCCCACATGTCGAACAATGAGGGTTGCACTGGTACCAGGATTTTGTTTGCATGTTTGAGCGCGTTGCCGAGTTCTTTACCGTGAATGCCGGCGGGCGCATCGAGTATCAGGCAATCGGCACTAGGCGGTTTGACTAAATCATCTTCGCGCGCATCCCAGCCATGAATGGCCGGGAGCTCGGCGGAGCGAATCGAGAGCCAATGCAGGGAAGATTGCTGGCGATCCATATCGCCCAACGTAACTTTATCGTTCCGCCAGGCAAAAAAACCAGCTAAATTAGTGGCGAGCGTAGTTTTACCGCTACCGCCTTTAGGATTCACCACGAGTAAAGTTTGCATCGCTGCATCCCCTTTCTGCCTTTATTCTAGCAGTATGTTGGAAAGCGCTTGTGGCTACGCTAGGCACGACAAACCCTATGAGACTTCGCGCCGCTCCAACACCGCCTGCGCCAAAGTTCCGGTATCGGTATGCTCCAACTCACCGCCAACCGGCACACCGCGTGCTATGCGTGTAACTTTTATGCCCTTTTCTTTCAGTAATTCGCCGAGGTAATGCGCAGTGGCCTCGCCCTCAACCGTGAAATTGGTGGCGAGTAGGACTTCCTGCACGATGCCATCGGAAGCACGTTTGATTAAACGATCCAAATATAATTCTTTGGGTCCGATGCCATCAAGCGGCGACAGGCGCCCCATGAGGACGAAATACAAGCCACGATAAACTTGAGTCTGCTCCATCATCATTAAATCGGCAGGCATTTCGATGACGCACAAGGTGGTCGCATCGCGGTTTGGCGAAGCACATAAATCGCACAACACTTCCTCGGTGAAGCTATTGCATTTCTGACAATGCTGCACTTTGGAAAGCGCAGTCGATAAAGCAGTCGCCAAACGCGCAGCACCCTGGCGATTATGCTGCAGCAAGTAATAAGTCATGCGCTGGGCGGACTTTGGCCCTACGCCGGGGAGGCAGCGTAGCGCTTCAATGAGTTCATCAAGGGTAGATGGTGTTTTCATACTTGCGTGCGCAGGGAAATAGACACGATCAGTTTAGTTTCCTTCCGCTGTTAAAACGGCATCTTGAACCCTGGCGGCAAGCCCATACCGGAAGTCAATGAACCCATCTTTTCTTGGGAAGTGGCTTCGACTTTACGCACAGCATCGTTCATTGCAGCTGCGACCAAGTCTTCCAACATATCTTTTTCGTCGCCGAATAAACTGGGGTCGATGGACACGCGCTTTACATCATGACGACAAGTCATGATGACTTTGACCATGCCGGCACCGGACTGGCCTTCGACTTCAACAGAAGCTAATTGCTCCTGCATCTTTTTCATATTTTCTTGCATCATTTGGGCCTGTTTCATCAGGTTTCCCAAGCCGCCTTTCATCATCTTTCTCTCCTGCTAGGTCTGTAAGGGTTTAATACTGGATTCGATTACTTTTGCGTCGAACTGTTCCACTAGGTCGCGCACAAATGGATCTTGCTCGATGGATTCAATCGCGCGTTTGTCTTGTGCCGCTTTCTCGCTCTGTTGCACTTGTACCGGGGTCGGTCCGGTGGTTGCGCCTATTTCGATCGTGACCCGCATGGGTTTGCCGAAATACTCACTCAAGGATGACTTGAGTTTTTCTTGGAAGGGCTTCTCGGCAAGATGCTTATGCTCCGGCGCCAATGTCAGCGCAACGAGATCACCCTCCAATTGCGCTAACTCACAATGCTGCGCCAGCATCTTTGCCATCCCGCCCAGTTTGAGATTATTGACCAAGCTGACCCAGTCGCCAGTAAACCTAGCCGGTTGCGCTACAGCTGCTGGCCTCTCGTGGCTGACCGAGTTGGTCGTTGCGGCACGCACTGGCGCGGATTGCGTTTCTACATTAGTTTTTTTTTGCGTCGTCGTGTTGGTTGACTCTCCCGCGAGGCTAAGTCCCTCAGGCCGGAACGACAGCATACGCAGTAGCGTCATACTAAAGCCGGCATATTCATCTGGCGCTAGATATAGGTCTTTGCGTCCATGTAGTGCGATTTGATAATACAGTTGCACTTCATCCTGCCCAAAAGCTTTGGCTAAGGTTTCTATACGCGACTTTTCCGAAACATCGTCTGTAAGCGCTTCTGGCACCGTTTGCGCCAAGGCAATCTGATGTAATAGCACCCCTAAGTCTTGCAGTGCCGCATCAAATGACAAACTACGCTCGGCCATGCGATCGGCAATTCCAAGAACGCCCGCACCATCTTGGCGCGTCAGCGCATCCAGCAATTCAAATAAATAAGTTTGATCCACTGCGCCGAGCATGGCACGCACTTCAACTTCTTGAATCTGTCCCGCGCCATGAGCAATTGCTTGATCGGTTAAACTCAAAGCATCGCGCATAGAGCCTTGTGCTGCGCGTGCCAACAAGCGTAAAGCTGCGACATCAAAAGTCACGTTTTCTTCCCGCAACACATTCTCCAAATGTCCGACAATCGCCGCTTGTGACATTTGCTTTAAATTGAATTGCAGGCAACGCGATAAAACAGTGACGGGAATTTTTTGTGGATCAGTCGTTGCTAGAATAAATTTTACATGTGCAGGCGGTTCTTCCAGCGTTTTTAGCATGGAGTTAAACGCTGCTTTTGACAACATGTGCACCTCGTCGATGAGATACACCTTAAAACGTCCACTGGTCGGTGCGTACTGGGCGTTGTCCAGTACTTCGCGCATATTGTCGATACCGGTGTTGGAAGCAGCATCCAGTTCGATCATATCGACGAAACGACCGCGATCAATTTCCGTACAGGCTGCACAAACGCCACACGGCTGTGAGGTCAGACCGGTTTCACAATTCAGGCATTTGGCGATAATGCGACCGATTGTGGTCTTGCCCACACCCCGTGTGCCGGTCAATAAGTATGCGTGATGTAAGCGATTTTGATCGATGGCGTTGGATAATGCCCGAACTACATGCTCTTGCCCAACCAACTCGGCAAAACTTTTAGGGCGCCATTTACGGGCCAGAACTTGATAACTCATAGGACTATTTTACCAGGGCTGCCCAAGCCTGGCTGGTCAGTCTTTAAAAGCATGGTTTACGCAATCGGGTAGCGCTTAATACGTCAGCGCTCTCCATTCTTCATCCATCACACGACCAATGAACGACGTGGCGCCACCCAGCCCACAAACCTCTGGGATCAGTTGTTCTGGTGTCACCGAAAAGGCATCCATAGCCCCTTTGCAAGCATAAAATCTTACGCCTTGCTCAGCCGCGTCTTGCATGAACCCATAAACGGATTTGGCACGATTATCGGATGGGTATATATGATCTGCCACGCCTTGTACCAATAGCCGCATGGAGCGGCTTGCAAAATACATTTCCACCTCGAACCCCATGGCCGCCGCCGCAGTCGCCTGAAAAAATGGCGTGCCACACAAGTGCGGCGCGTCCGGGTCAATTGTTAAGAGCATGAATACGAGTTTGTTGGCCATGATACGGGGGAAAATAAAGCGGGCGAAAGACGTCAATTATGCACTTAACTGCATCGCTACGCCAAGACGATCTCTGGATCAAAAAAAAGCAGCCTGCAGGCTGCTCAATTTTAAATAACCCAGCATTAATATTATTAAGCTGAGTTTTATCGATTCGTGTTTTTATGCTGGGTGTGGTTGCGATCCGTAACGGTCGATCGCTCTCTCAGTCTTTTTTACGGGAGCAGCTTGCTTCTTTTTGTTTAGGCTATTTTTGACTTCCGCACGATAGACGGTTTGTATTAATTCTGAGGCAAAAGCACGCGCTTGCTGAGGGCTTAGCATGATCACCGTACCTTGGTCATCTAACAATTCGATTTTTACGCAATCACCTTCTTCGCAGTCATACAGCGATACTGAGAATTGTAAATCCTGGTTTACCTGAGTCATGCTAATCCTCCCGTTGACGTTTACCATGCTGAATCATTAAGCAGGTTGCATGCCACATTGGGTATGTATTTCATCTAATTGATTAATATCGATAATTTAATTATATCACTAGCAAAACGATAAAAATTTGTCTGATTTTCGGCACTCACGGCGGTTTTCCCGTCGCGACTTACAAACAATTTTTCAAAATCTCATTAAGTTCAGCATCATTCAAGCGGATAGGATTGGTTTGCATACTAGAACCACGGCAATGAGCAACCACATGATCCACATGAGATTCGCTAACACCATAGGTAGATAAGCCTGGTAGTTGCAATTGCTTGGTCCATTGCGTCAGCGTATGGACCAGAAACACACGAGCACCGACATCATCTAGATGGGTGCGTTGGCGAAACAACCGTCCCACCTGGGCATATTTAGCCAACGCAGGATTATCGACTGCACGCGCTTCCATCGCATCGATATTCATGCGCGTCGCTTCCGCGACCAAAGTACCGCACACCACCCCATGTGGAATCGGGAAAAATGCGCCCAAGGGTGCTGCCAAACCATGCACCGATCCTAATCCGACCTGGGCTAGCGTAATACCGGAGAGCATCGCGGCATAGGCCATGCGAGCACGCGCTTGCGCTTGATCACCTGTACCTTGATACCAAATGATTAGGCTATCCCGAACGGCTGTTAGACCGCTCACGACAAGCGCGTCGGTAAAAGCATTAGCGCGCTTTGAAACATAAGACTCGAGCAATTGCGTCAACGCATCCATGCCATTGGCAGCAATGAGATCCGGAGCGCAAGACATCAGTAAGTCAGGATCTACAACGGCATACCGTGGGATGAGTTTCTCATCGCGAAAGGATTTTTTATAACCCTCGGTGCCATGGACAGACAGTACCGCATTTTTAGTCGCTTCGGCCCCGGTGCCGGCTGTGGTCGGTACCGCAATAAAAGGAATGGCAGGTCCTGCATAGGGTAACTCAGGGCCGATGCCTTCTAAGTGGTCCACGACAGAATTTCCCGGCAGCAGCAAACCAGCGATTGCTTTGGCCGTATCTAGCACACTGCCGCCACCGATACCGATTACAACTTCGATATTCGCACTCTTGAATTGCTTAACGGCATCATCGATTAATTGCGGTGAAGGTTCTGTGCAAACTTGCATGCTTTCCCACATTAGCCCTTGTTGGTGCATTCCTTGTAGGAGAGTTTCCCAATACGGGGATTCGCGAAATGACTTTCCACCGGTAACGAGTAACGCACGTTTACCGAAGCTGCCCGCGAGGGCCGGTACTTTGGAAATCACGCCGGCACCAAATTCGATTTTGGGCAAAGTGGAAATGGAAAATGGGAGCAGATTCATCGGTTTAAAGACTTCCTGGTTAACGTACGCTCAAAGCCGATAGACATTTACGTGTGTTTGATAGATGTCATCACTGAATCGGTGTCACGTCGCTATTCGCTAGACAAGACACAGGATTTTATCATTAGGGGCCAACAAACAATGGGAGCGGATTGAATACAACGCAAGCTATACGGCAGGGGATTTATCCGGCTCAATAGAAAGTGCTTCGATAAGATCGAAATTTTTAGATTTAATAGCAAGCTCAAGTGCAGTTGTACCGTTGGTTGCACGCATCCGGGTATCGGCACCACAACGTACCAACAACTGCACCATTTCCACATGAACGTTGGCGCAAGCCTTATGCAAAGGTGTCCAACCTTCATGTTCCTGCGCGTTAACCATGGCACCTTTGTTAATCAACAAGCGACCGATCCCGACATGACCGTGGCTTGCCGCTTGTAACAATGGCGTCCATCCATATTCCGTTTCGGCGTTCACATTGCCCCCTTTGTTGATGATGAAACGAATCGCACGTTCATAACCATTCAAAGCAGCCCAATGGATCGGTTCATAACCATTGCGGACTTTCGCGCGTACATTGGCACCACGCGACAATAACATCATAGCGGTTTCTTCTTGGCCATTAAAAAGTGAAACCATCAATGGAGTCCATTCGTCCTTGCGCCGTATATCCACATCCATTCCGGCACGAATACAGTCGAAGGCCTTTCGAGTCTCGCCTTGTTCGACTGCTTTGAATAGCGTGGCTAGTGTTAGGTCTTGGCCTTGGCTTTTCAATTCCGCAATGAAACATGACGATTCTTCGCTCGTCATTTCAGGCTCAAGCGCCCAAGGATCTTCCTGCTCCAATTCCTGGTGTTTATATTTTTCATACAATAAGTGTAAGGAAAATATTTCACGGGCAACTTCTGGGGGAAAGCCTTGACGATTTTCATGATCCGCGACTAACAACTCCAAGAAAATTTCATCGAGCGCATCTGTTCCCCAGGCATTTGAAATTTTATCCAAGACTCGAGCATAACCACGCTGCATGTGTTGTGGATAGGATTCTGGATGGGCTTCAAGAATTTGTATTAGTTCTTGTTTCATGGCGTATAAAACGGCTCAACCCGATACAAACTTTAGATAGAACTTCTTATGAGGAAGCATAAAAGCGGCCCGGAGGCCGCTTTTATGCTACGTGGTTTCAAGCCGCTTGCGCGACTTTACCCTTTTCAAAGACAAGATGCCCTGCCTGCGCATCAACCAAAACTGTATCCTTCGCAGCAAACTGCCCGGAAAGGATTTCTTTGGCTAATGGATTCTCGATCTGTGACTGGATGGCACGCTTCAAAGGACGCGCGCCGTAGACCGGATCGAACCCAGCCTCAGCAATCAAGGCCAACGCTGCATCCGTCACCTCAACGCCCATTTCCATGGCCGCCAAGCGTTTAGCCAAGTATTGCAATTGGATCTTGGCAATCGATTTAATGTGGTCGGCACCCAGGGCATGGAAGACCACGATCTCATCAACGCGATTGAGGAACTCCGGGCGGAAATGATTTTTCACTTCGCCCATCACCGCGAGCTTGATCACTTGCGGATCATCGCCTGCCATTTGCTGAATCATGTGGCTACCGAGATTTGAGGTCATCACGATCACGGTATTTTTAAAGTCCACGGTACGGCCCTGGCCGTCGGTCAAGCGACCATCATCCAGCACTTGCAACAAGACGTTGAATACATCTGGATGCGCCTTTTCCACTTCATCCATCAAAATCACGGAATACGGTTTGCGCCGTACCGCTTCGGTTAAATGTCCACCCTCTTCATAGCCGACATAACCCGGAGGCGCACCAATCAGGCGTGACACTGAATGCTTCTCCATGAATTCAGACATATCGATGCGAATCAAATGTTCTTCCGAATCGAATAGGAAGTTAGCTAGCGTCTTGCACAATTCAGTCTTACCGACACCGGTCGGCCCCAGGAACAGGAACGAACCATAAGGGCGATTCGGATCCGCCAAGCCAGAACGTGAGCGACGAATCGCATCCGCCACTAAGCGCACGGCTTCGTCTTGCCCGACGACGCGCTGATGCAGCACGTCTTCCATTTTCAGCAGTTTGTCGCGCTCACCCTGCATCATTTTCGACACGGGGATACCGGTTGCACGCGACACCACCTCAGCAATTTCTTCCGCACCGACTTGGGTACGCAGCAGTTTATTCGGCTGCGCTTGTTCTTGTGCTTCGACACTTTGCGCTTGTTTCAATTGTGCTTCGAGTTGCGGGATACGGCCGTATTGCAGCTCGGACATGGCCTGCCAGTCACCCTTGCGCTTGGCTTCATCCATTTCCACCCGCAGTTTGTCGATCTCTTCTTTGATATGCTGCGTGCCCTGCACTTGGGCTTTTTCTGCTTTCCAGATTTCGTCCAGATCGCTGAATTCTTTTTCCAGGCGTGCGAGTTCATCCTGCAGCAATCCCAGGCGTTTTTGCGAGGCTTCGTCTTTTTCCTTCTTCACCGACTCACGCTCGATCTTGAGCTGGATCATGCGCCGCTCCAGCCGATCCATCACTTCCGGCTTGGAGTCTATTTCCATGCGGATGCGCGCAGCGGCTTCATCGATCAAGTCGATGGCCTTGTCCGGCAAGAAACGATCGGTAATGTAGCGATGCGAAAGTTCAGCCGCAGCGACGATGGCCGGATCGGTAATGTCTACACCGTGATGCAATTCATAGCGCTCTTGCAAGCCGCGCAGGATAGCAATGGTGTCTTCCACCGAAGGCTCGCCCACCAGCACCTTCTGGAAGCGCCGCTCCAGTGCTGCATCTTTTTCGATGTACTGGCGATACTCGTCAAGCGTAGTCGCGCCGACGCAATGCAATTCGCCGCGCGCCAATGCTGGCTTCAGCATATTACCGGCATCCATCGCGCCTTCGGCCTTGCCGGCGCCGACCATGGTGTGCAACTCATCGATGAAGACGATGGTGCTGCCTTCATCTTGCGCCAATTCTTTCAGCACCGACTTCAGGCGTTCCTCGAACTCTCCACGGTATTTTGCACCCGCGATCAGCGCTGCCATATCCAATGACAACACACGCTTATTTTTCAGGGTCTCCGGTACTTCGCCATTGACGATGCGTTGCGCCAAACCTTCAACGATGGCGGTCTTGCCGACACCTGGTTCGCCAATCAGGACGGGGTTATTCTTGGTGCGGCGTTGCAGGACTTGAATCGTGCGTCGGATTTCCTCATCGCGGCCGATCACCGGATCCAGTTTGCCTTGGCGTGCGCGTTCAGTAAGATCAGTCGTGAATTTTTTCAGCGCCTCGCGACTGCCTTCGGCTTCCGGATTTTGTACCGATTCACCACCGCGTACCGCATTGATGGCTTGCTCCAGAGAGGTGCGGTTAGCGCCATTTTCTTTCAATAGACGACCGGTATCGCCCTTGTCATCCGCTAGCGCGAGTAAAAACATCTCCGAAGCGATGAAAGCATCATTGCGCTTTTGCGCTTCTTTGTCGGTCACGTTGAGAAGGTTGTTAAGATCGCGCGAGATCGAAACCTCGCCGCCATGCCCTTCTACTTTGGACAAACGCTCGATTCCTTTGGTCAGCGCTTGTTTGAGCGCCGTCACATTAACGCCGGCACGTGCCAGAATCGATGATGTGCCGCCATCCTCTTGATTGAGCAAAGCCAGCAATAAATGCTGCGGCTCAATATAGGGATTGTCATTGCCGACCGCCGCACTTTGGGCGTCCGAGAAGGCTTGCTGAAACTTGGTCGTCAGTTTATCGAAGCGCATGGCAGATCCTTAATTAATAGTCATTGCATGTTAAATAAGGCATTTGGGCCGAATTTCAATCCGAGCGCAGCATTTATTTAACGATGACGTTATCCGAATTGGACTATTTAAGGATAGACAATAGCGCAGTATGCGCATGGGAAATGGTCGTTTGAGTCTCCAGGAAGACTCAAACGAAGTCAATTTAAAGCGGAAGAGTCGCGTTTAAACTTTGCGGAAAACCAGCGTAGCGTTGGTGCCGCCAAAGCCGAAAGAATTGGATAGCACTACGTCAATTGGCATCTTGCGTGCGGTATTGGGCACATAGTCCAAATCGCACTCTGGATCCTGATCGAGCAGGTTAATGGTCGGTGGCGCTATTTGGTCGCGAATGGCTAAAGCGCTAAACACCGATTCAATCCCGCCAGCAGCTCCCAATAAATGTCCGGTCATGGATTTGGTTGAACTCACGGCAAGTTTTTTGGCATGATCGCCAAAACACAGCTTCATGGCGCGGGTTTCAGCGACATCGCCGAGCGGTGTCGAAGTGCCGTGCGCATTGATATAGCTCACGCCATCTGGGTTGATTTTGGCATTATTTAAGGCATTGCGCATTGAGCGTGCCGCACCCGAGCCATCTTCCGTCGGTGCCGTCATATGGTAGGCATCGGCGCTCATGCCATAACCGGCTAGTTCGCAATAAATCTTTGCACCGCGCGCTTTGGCGTGTTCGTACTCTTCTAAAACCAGTACGCCTGCACCCTCTCCCATCACGAAACCATCGCGACCGGTATCCCAGGGACGGCTGGCTGTTGCCGGGTCATCATTGCGCGTAGAGAGTGCTTTGGCGGAAGCAAAACCGCCAATCGCGAGCGGGCAAACCGTCGATTCGGCGCCGCCGGAGACCATAATATCGGCATCACCGTACTCGATCAGCCGCGCTGATTCGCCGATGCTGTGATTGCCTGTCGCGCAGGCACTCACACAAGAAAAATTTGGCCCTTGAAAGCCATACATGATCGACAGATTGCCGGAAATCATGTTGATAATCGAAGCCGGGATGAAAAATGGCGATATCCGGCGTGGGCCGTTCGTCATAAATTCAGTGTGGGTGTCCTCGATAAATTTAAGACCACCGATGCCAGAGCCAATATTGATACCAATCCGCTCTGCGTTCAATGGCTTAGCTTCCAGCCCTGCATCTTTGATCGCTTGGATTCCAGCCGCCAGGCCGTAGTGGATAAAAATATCCATGCGCCGCGCTTCTTTCGCCGAGAGGTACTGTGCGACGTCAAAATTTTTGACTTCGCCAGCAATCTGCGACGCGAATACACCAGCATCGAATTTGCTAATCCGGGTGATCCCGGAATAACCGGCCACAATATTGGACCAAGCGTCATCCACCGTATTACCTACCGGTGAAATGATGCCTAAGCCAGTGACGACTACTCTGCGTCTGGACAAGCTAGCTCCAAATGATGAGGGGGATTTTAAAGCGTTAATTACTTAGGATGAGCGGATACGTAGTCAACCGCTTGTTTAACGGTGGTGATTTTCTCGGCTTCTTCGTCAGGAATTTCACAATCAAATTCTTCTTCCAACGCCATCACAAGTTCTACGGTATCCAATGAATCGGCACCCAAGTCATCCACAAACGATGATTCGCTTTTCACTTCGGATTCGTTTACGCCCAATTGCTCGGCGACGATTTTTTTGACACGTTGCTCTACGTTTTCCATCTAATTCCCTTCCTTTGGTGTAGTAGAAAAGCGGCGGTATTTTACCAAATAAATGGCAACAGACCAAACCACATTAATCCATGTACATTCCGCCGTTTACGTGCAAAGTTGCACCGGTGATGTAATTGGCCTTGCTTGAAGCTAGAAATCCGACTGCTGCGGCAATATCTTCGACTTGGCCCAAGCGGCCAAGCGGAATGTGATTCAGCAACGCCTGACGTTGCTCATCTTTGAGCGCACGCGTCATGTCGGTGTCGATAAAGCCTGGTGCAACGCAATTGACAGTGATATTACGGCTACCAACCTCGCGTGCCAGGGATTTGGAAAAACCCATAATCCCCGCTTTAGCCGCCGAGTAATTGGTTTGGCCCGCATTGCCCATGGCGCCAACGACAGAGGCGATGCTGATAATGCGGCCATAACGCGCCTTCATCATGCCTTTCAGCACGGTTTGGCTCATGCGGAACACCGATTTTAAGTTGGTTTCCATGATGTCGTCCCATTCGGACTCCTTCATGCGCATCAGCAGGTTGTCGCGGGTAATACCGGCGTTGTTGACCAGGATCGCGACTTCACCAAACTGGGCGCGGATACTCTCCATTGCCTGCTCGATTTCGGCAGCATCGTTCACATTGAGCTTTAAACCAAGACCTTTAATTTGATTGTCGGTCAGGTACTGACTGATGGCTTGAGCGCCGCTATCGCTGGTTGCGGTGCCAATAACGGTTGCGCCTAGACGGCCCAATTCGATAGCGCAAGCCTGACCAATGCCACGACTCGCTCCAGTAACTAATGCGATTTGACCTTCCAACATGTCAACCCTCCATCAATAACAAATTACTTTAAGTATATTTAATATACTATTGTTTTAAATCGATTATTGATGACTCTATTACCGCTTTATCGGTCAGAGCCAACGGCTTCATATCAGCCACAATACGCTTATTCAAGCCAACCAATACCTTGCCAGGGCCACATTCCGCAGCCACTTGAACACCCATCTCGGCCATTTTTTGCACGCTTTCAACCCAGCGTACCGGGGAATGCAATTGTTTGACTAGCGCTGCTTTGATGGCATCCGGATCGTCAAAACTCGCGACATCGGCGTTCTGCAATACCGGGATATTAGGTTTCGTCACTGCAACTGTTTTTAAGTATTCAGCCAAGCGATTGGCAGCAGGAAGCATTAAAGCGCAATGCGACGGTACTGAAACTGGCAGTGGCAGCGCACGTTTAGCACCTTTGGCTTTCGCTAATTCCATGCCGCGCTCGACCGCAGATTTATTGCCTGCAATTACGACTTGCCCAGGCGAATTAAAATTGACTGCTTCCAACACTTCGCCCTGTGCGGCTTCGGTACAGACAGCGCGCACCACATCGTCCTCTAGGCCCAAGATCGCAGCCATCGCACCCACGCCCTCAGCCACTGCTTCTTGCATGGCTTGTGCACGGAATCGAACCAGCGGCAATGCGTCTGTGAAATGCAGCGCACCGGCAGCCACTAAGGCAGTGTATTCCCCTAGACTATGACCAGCCATGACCGCAGGCGCGTCTCCACCCAATGCATGCCACGCGCGATGCGTTGCAATGCCGGCAGTCAACATCACCGGTTGGGTATTTACGGTCGCATTCAGCAACTCGACTGGGCCTTCCGTAACCATTTTCCATAAATCTAATTTCAGCGTATCGGATGCTTCGGCAAAAGTATCGCGTACGATAGAAACGTCATCAAATCCGGACATCATGCCAACCGACTGTGAACCTTGACCAGGGAAAACGAATGCAAATTTCATCTATAACAACCTTGTTATTAGCTTAATACTTCACCAACACCGAACCCCAGGTGAAACCACCACCAAAGGCTTCCATCAAAACAGTCTCTCCGCGCTTAATGCGGCCATCGCGCACAGCAGTGTCGAGCGCCAAGGCAACGGAGGCCGCTGACGTGTTGCCATGCTCAGCCACCGTGACTACCACTTGATCCATGCTCATCGCCAGCTTTTTCGCGGTAGCTTGGATAATCCGGATATTGGCTTGGTGCGGCACGAGCCAATCAATATCCGTCTTTTTCATGCCATTTTCGTTCAAGGTCTGGTCGACAATCGCATCCAGCGTATTCACCGCAACTTTAAATACGGCATTGCCTTCCATTTGAATCGCGAGTTTTTCCTTGTATCCGGTCGAAGGGCCCACCGGTACTTTCAGCAATTTTTCTTGTCGGCCATCGGCGTGGATATGCGTCGAAATAATCCCCGGCTCACTGCTCGCTTGCAACACCACCGCGCCAGCGCCATCGCCCCATAAAATGCAATTGGTGCGGTCGGTCCAGTCGGTAATACGCGACATAGTTTCGGCACCGATCACCAAGACATTTCGACACATTCCGGAGCGGATAAATTGGTCTGCCGTGGACAAGGCATACACAAAACCGCTGCAAACCGCTTGGATATCAAAGGCAGGGCAGGTGTTGGTAATACCTAATTTATGCTGCACCAAGCAAGCGGTGCTAGGGAATATAAGATCCGGGGTGGTCGTGGCGACCAACACCATATCGAGTTGATTCGCTTCGATCCCCGCCGCTTCGATGGCGGCACGCGCAGCCGCAGTCGCAAGGTCACTAGTGGTTTCGTTCTCAGCGGCGATATGGCGTTCGCGAATACCGGTGCGCGTCACGATCCATTCATCTGAGGTATCAACGCGCTTTTCCAACTCGGCGTTGGTCAGAATGTATTCCGGCAAATAACTTCCGGTTCCAATAATGCGTGCGTAGGTCATGCTGAAATAGTCGTAGGTGGTTGCTCGAGCGCAATCTGCTCGGAAATGCGGCGTAATACGCCGCGACGGCATTCTTCAATCGCGCGGTTCAACGCAAACTGAAACGCAAATGCATCGGCGCTGCCGTGGCTTTTAATCACGATACCGCGTAAGCCCAATAAACTGGCACCGTTATAACGGCGATGATCGACGCGTTGCTTGAAGCGTGCCAGTACCGGCCAAGCCAGCACGGCAGCGACTTTGGACAACAAGCTGCGTTTAAATTCTTGCTTGAGGAAAGCACCCATCATCTGCGCAATTCCCTCAGAAGTTTTGAGTGCGACATTGCCCACAAATCCATCGCAGACCACCACATCGGTGGTGCCTTTATAAATATCGTCGCCTTCCACATTGCCGTAGAAGTTCAGATGACTTTGGCGTAGCAATTCTCCCGCCTGCTTCACCACGTCGTTGCCTTTAATCGCTTCAGCGCCGATATTCAGCAAGCCGACGCTGGGGCGCGGTAAATCCTCGACTGCCGAAGCCAGCATTGCGCCCATGATGCCGAACTGCAGCAAATCCTCTGCGCTGCAATCCACATTGGCACCCAAGTCCAACACATAGGCCCGACCTTTATATGTGGGGAGCACGGTGCAAATGGCTGGGCGATCAATGCCAGGCAGGGTTTTTAATACGAATTTTGACAGTGCCATCAAAGCACCGGTATTGCCGGCGCTGACCGCCGCATGCGCTTCGCCCGTTTTTACGAGATCGATGGAAACGCGCATCGAGGAATCTTTTTTATTGCGCATGGCCGCCACCAAGGAATCATCCATGGTGACAACTTCTGAAGCATGATGAATACGTAAACGAGGGCCGACGCTGCGCTTTTGCGCGACGAGTTCGGCTTCCAAGGCGTCACGCAAGCCCACTAGGATGATATTGACTTCAGGATCCTGGTCGAGCACGGCGAGCGCAGCCGGAACCGTGACATGGGGGCCGTGATCGCCCCCCATGGCGTCGATTGCTACAGAGATATGCATTGAATCGCTAGCGCAGATGGCGCTTGCGGAAAGCGCTTAATCGCCCTTGGTTTTCAGGACTTTTTTGCCACGATAGTAGCCGCTGGGGCTAATGTGGTGGCGCAAATGCGCCTCGCCCGTCGTCGGTTCCACGGCCAACGGTGGGTTGGTCAGGAAGTCGTGCGAGCGGTGCATACCGCGCTTGGACGGGGATTTTTTGTTCTGTTGTACTGCCATGATGCTAACTCCTTAAAACAATCATTACTTAATAGTCTTCAACCGTGCCAAAGCCGCGAACGGGTGAAGCTTGCCGGTATCGGCCGCTGGACGTCCACTACAGACATCATCAGCATGATGCGGCGCCATCGGCAACGCCAGCAGTATTTCCTCTTCCACTAAGGCTGCAACCGACAGATCACGTTGAATCGGTATGCAATCCGGCGTTTCTGGATCATCGATATCCAACGCTTGATCCTCTTTCACCAACAACAGTGATGAATCGATTTTCAAACGATAATCCATCGGTCCCAAACAACGCTGACACAACAATTTCAGCGTGCCCTGCACTTCACAGCGCAAGCCTGGTGCAGCACTTTCATTCACAAAACCGGTGACCTTAAAATGCACGGCGCCATCCGTTGACGCCAGCATGTCCTGAAGCTGTTCGAGCCGCGGCAAAGCGATGTCGCCCTCGATACTTTTCTGACTCCGCGCAAACTCCAGCGGATCTGGCACAACCTGTTCAGACATAAGCCGCGCATGATACAATTTTGGGCTTTAGCTGTCAAAACGAGAGTTTACGCGTGTTCAAGAAAATCCTAGTAGCCAACCGGGGCGAAATCGCCGTGCGCATCGTGCGCGCCTGCTCCGAAATGGGGATCAAGTCGGTGGCGATCTATACCGATGCCGATCGCCATGCGCTACACGTTAAAAAAGCGGATGAAGCGTACAACCTGGGCTCAGATCCAGTGTTGGGCTATTTGAACGCACATAATATCGTCAATTTAGCCGTCGCTTCCGGTTGTGATGCCCTGCATCCCGGCTATGGTTTCCTGTCTGAAAACCCGCAGTTAGCCGAAGTTTGCGCCCGTCGCGGCATCAAATTCATCGGTCCGGATGCCTCGGTGATTCGCCGCATGGGTGACAAAATCGCTGCGCGCCACGCCATGATCAAGGCCGGTATCCCAGTTATCCCCGGCTCCGAAGGCAATTTGGCTTCGGTTGAAGAAGCCGTCGCCCTAGCCAAGAAAATCGGCTATCCAATCATGCTAAAAGCCACTAATGGTGGCGGCGGTCGCGGCATTCGGCGCTGCAATAGCGAAGAAGAACTCCTTAAGAATTATGATCGCGTGGTGTCCGAAGCCAGCAAAGCCTTCGGCAAGCCGGAAGTCTTCCTGGAAAAAGCCGTGGTCAACCCTCGCCATATAGAAGTACAGGTACTCGGGGATAGCTTTGGTAATGTGATCCATTTATATGAGCGCGATTGCTCGATTCAGCGCCGTAACCAAAAACTGATCGAAATTGCGCCCTCGCCCCAGCTCACCGAATTGCAGCGCCAATATATCGGTAAGCTCGCGGTGCAAGCAGGACGCGCGGTGAAATACGTCAATGCTGGCACGATTGAATTCCTGCTCGATTCGGATAATCAGTTCTACTTCATGGAAATGAATACCCGCCTGCAGGTGGAACACACCGTAACGGAAAGCATTACCGGCGTAGATATCGTGCAAGAGCAAATCCGTATTGCTAGTGGACTACCGCTGCAATATAAGCAAACCGATGTCAGCTATCGCGGCTTTGCCATGGAGTTCCGTATCAATGCCGAAGACCCGCAAAATGACTTTTTGCCCAGCTTTGGCCGTATCACGCGTTACTACGCACCGGGCGGCCCCGGCGTGCGTACCGATGCCGCAATGTATTCCGGCTATGTCATTCCGCCTTATTACGATTCGATGTGTGCCAAGCTCACGGTATGGAACCTTTCCTGGGAAGGCGTCATCGCCCGAGGTCGCCGCGCCTTGAATGATATGGTGGTGTATGGCGTCAAAACCACGATTCCCTATTACCAGCAGATTTTGCAAAATGATGAATTTCGCGCCGGCAAGTTCGACACCAGCTTCGTGGAAACCCACCCCGAACTGACGCAATACCAAACGCCCCGGCCCAAGGAATTATTGGCGGTCGCCATCGCTAGCGCGATTGCGGCTCACGAAGGTCTATAAAAGAGATGGTGTTTTAGCAAATGGCAAAGATCCAAATTACCGAACTCGTATTACGCGACGGCCACCAGTCCTTACTCGCAACCCGTATGCGCACCGAAGACATGCTGCCGATTCTGTCGAAACTAGACAATGCAGGCTTCTGGTCGCTGGAAGCTTGGGGCGGCGCAACGTTTGATGCCTGCGTGCGTTTCTTGCGCGAAGATCCTTGGGCGCGCTTAAAGACCTTACGCCAAAATCTGCCGAATTCGCGTATTCAAATGCTGCTACGCGGCCAGAACTTGCTCGGCTATCGCCACTATCCCGACGACGTCGCACGCGCCTTCGTACAAAAGTCCGCCGATAACGGCGTAGACGTATTCCGCGTATTCGACGCCATGAACGACATGCGCAATCTGCGCGTGACGATCGA
>JAHECG010000181.1 GCA_024641855.1 Betaproteobacteria bacterium
CTGGTCGAAGTTGCAACGCACATCGCCAATGATGATAAAGACACCGTTGCGCGCTGGATGGATGCCGGGCAAATCAACCGCGCCACAATCGAAGATGCGCAAGATTGGAATCAACGCCAACCAGACTTTTGGGCGGTAGTGACAGCACCCTGGGTGTTGGTGCAAGAAGTCAGCGCACCGTTGAATAGTTAAAGGCAATACTGCAAAGGAAGCGCTGATGCTCTCCATCCATTCAAGATGTCTGTTGTTGATCTGCAGTCTCGGGTTTGCAGCGCTGCCAGCCCAAGCGCAAAACGCGCAATTTAATCGCCTGTTGCTCGACCGCCAGCAACAGCAGCAGGAACAAGCGCTCAAACAACAGCAACAGGCGGAAAGACTCAATCCGCGCCTCAGCCCAGCACAAAAACAAAAGCTGGAAATGCTCCAGCAAAGTCAGCAACAACGTCAGTTTGAGTTGCATCAACGGCAGACGCAGCAAATGCAGGTGCCCGAACAAAACCTCAAAAATGAGTCTGCCGAACAACAAAGAGTGCCGCTGGATTTACGCTTGCAACAATATCAACGCGAGCAAGCACTGCAATTACAACAATTCGAGAAAGAGCGTAAGGATTTAGAACAAAAATCCGATCAGTAAAAGTGTAGGTTTGAACCTTACAATTTTCTGGCTTGCCCCCAAAGCTGCTGGTGATTGATTGATGCATACCAGGCACGAAACTGTTTTCGATAGTCTTCGAAAGGTTCGGCGAGAGGCACTCGTGGGTCCTGACTAAGCGTATAGGCCATGCCTTCGACAAACCAAGATGGTTTGAACAGCAGCGGTATGATGCCTATACGCTCAGCTTGCAAGTGATGAATCATTTCGTGGCGCACATAATGTGCCTGCCACGCACGGGGGCCAATCACTGTCCCAAAGCTGCCGATCGTTACCGCAGACCGGGCACCCAAACCAAATGACTGTGCGCAAACCATGGATGCGCAGAATATGACTTTTGGCGTACGCTCTACAGGCCCCACCGTGGCAGCAACGAAATGCGCGGCCTCAGCATATAAACGCTCTGCTTCTGGATATTTCGCCACATCATCAACACAAATGGTCGTGCTTAAACATGAAACGTTCATCAATTGCGGCGCCACAACTCGAATTGGCTTCACAAACATCCACGCAACAAGTGGCGTGATGACGAGCAACAAAAACGCCAAGCGTTTCAGTGATGGTCGCTTAAATTGCATTACGTTAAAAATCGCCCTCAAATTCCACTATCAATGGCGCATGATCGGAAAACTTCTGCTCTTTGTACACCACCGCCGTTTTAGCCGTCGCCGCAATACCCGGGGTGGCGACTTGGTAATCGATACGCCACCCGACATTCTTGGCATAGGCCTGACCGCGATTCGACCACCAGGTGTAACAGGCATCGGTGGCTTCTGGATATAAACGGCGATACACATCGACATAGCCAACTTGATCAAATATCTCGGTCATCCAAGCACGCTCTTCGGGCAGAAAGCCGGAGTTTTTCTGATTGCTTTTCCAATTTTTGAGATCGATCTCTTGGTGCGCAATATTCCAATCGCCGCAGATCACGACCTCACGCCCACTGGCTTTGAGCGCTTTGAGATGCGGCATAAAATGCGCCATGAAGCTAAATTTGGCTTGCTGGCGTTCTTCTGAGGAGGAGCCTGAAGGCGCATACAGCGAAACTACGCTGAGATTGCCGAAATCGGCTTGCAGGTAGCGGCCCTCGCTATCGATATCGGCAATCCCTAATCCTTCGATAATACGGTCTGGTTGTTTTTTTGCGTACAGTCCTACGCCGCTATAGCCTTTTTTTTCCGCATAGTGAAAGTAGCCGAAGAATTTATCCGGTTGCAACATTTCCCGTGTGAGATCGGTGGCATGCGCTTTGAGTTCTTGCACGCACACCACATCGGCATGCTGATTATGCATCCACTCAAAAAAACCTTTGTTGCTGGCGGAGCGGATGCCGTTGAGATTGGCGGAGATGATGCGCATTGAAAGTGAACCCTGAAATATTAAAAATTGGTTTGAATGG
>JAHECG010000182.1 GCA_024641855.1 Betaproteobacteria bacterium
ACGGCAAACTGCTCTACCTCTGGGCCAGAAATGAATTGCACGCCATCACCGTCACCAGTAGCGAAGTGCTGCGCAACCTGTTCGATCTAGTTGGCAGACTAGGCCAGCAGTGGCTTAAAAAAACACCGGTGTTCGTGCCGCACGAACGCATCGCGGAAGTTGCACGCGAACTGGGATTACAGCAAGTTTTCGTCACCGAAGCTGGGGATGAGGGCATGATGGCTGGCATCGTTGCTTGGAGCACCCAGCAACAAAGCTAGTTTCTGGGCGCTTGATTCCGTGATTGCTCATCTCAGACCGGGCATGCTTCAGGTGTTCATTGCAGCGCTTGATAAGCCGGTTCTAGCACCGGTCAGCATTATTGACTAATATGCGGACAGCTTTGCAGAGGGCCTTATATGAATCAAACAGATATGTCGTTCTTTTCCGCTCTGCAAATTTTAATAATACAGACCGGCGGGTCTGGTGAATAACTGTTATGCGTCTCAAGGACACGCCTCACCATGATGACCAAGGCTGATTTGGAGAAGCTTGCCCTCTTGCGCCTTGAAGATGCGATTTTCCTCTTACAGGCAAATCGCTGCTCCTCTGCGTACTACTTGTCGGGCTATGCCGTTGAGCTTGCTCTCAAAGCATGTATCGCGAAGCTTATTCAACCAAATACGATCCCAGACAAGGCATTCATCAATGCCATCTACGTGCACAAGTTGGATAGTTTGCTTGGCACCGCAGGTCTTCGCCCTGTCTTCGACGCAGACGCGAAAGCAGATACAGAACTAGCTGCATACTGGGCCATCGCTAACAACTGGTCCGAAGAAAGCCGATACGCATTCTGGGACCCCTTCGCAGCCGCTTCAATGATCCAAGCAGTTCACGAACCAAATCACGGAGTATTCCAATGGGTGAAAAAGCACTGGTAGAAAGCCTAATCAGCGACGCAGTAGCGCTCATCACAAAACTGGATGAAGCCGGAACGTCACCGACGTTTGCCGCGTGGTACTACTACGACGACGCTGACGAGTGGCGTCTTTTGATTGCGTCGCCAGAACTCGACCCTCTGATGCAAAAGCAAGAGGCGGTCGCTTATCGTAAGGTCATTGAGGCTCTAGCGAGCACCTCACCGGCCGCACTGAATCTTTCTGACCTAAAGCTAGTTACTACAAGTTATCAGTTGCTTCAGGCACTGAAGTATTTGGTCGGCACTGGCCCACGGGGAATCGCGCGCGCTCACTTCAAGGACTGCACGATGAACGGTATCTTTATTAAAGAACTTGTCATTCTGCGCTCCGCATGAGCAAAGAAAAGACGCATAACCCTGCGGTCCACCGGACGCTGCGCGATAAAGCTGCGCAGGCCGGTGAATTCAAACGTTGAAAATCTGTACGCAATAACTTACGAATTGCCTGTTAAAGCTTAACTTCAAGCTGCGCCACAAGTTTACGCGCCACGTCCTCCACCGCTTCTTCGACCCCCAGCGCACGCAACTGCGTGACTTCCAACCCTTCATAGCCACAGGGATTAATGCTCTGAAACGGCGCAAGATCCATGTCCACATTCAGCGACAAGCCGTGGTAGCTCCGGCCTTGTTTGATGCGCAAGCCCAATGCGGCAATTTTGCATGCACCCACATACACGCCCGGCGCTTTATCGCGGCGCTGGGCGGCAATGTCGTAGTCGGCCAACAAATCGATGACGGCTTGCTCCATGCGCTGCACTAGCTCACGCACGCCGTAGCCGCGCCGTTTTAAATCCAGCAATACATAGGCAACGACTTGTCCTGGGCCGTGATAGGTGACTTGGCCGCCACGATCGATGGGGATAATCGGAATATCGCTGGTACGCAAAATGTGCTCGCGCTTGCCGGCCAGACCTAAGGTGAATACCGGCGGGTGTTGCAGCAGCCACAACTCATCTGGCGTGTCCGCGCCGCGTTGCGCGGTGAAGTCTTGCATGGCGCGCCACGTGGATACGTAATCCACCAAGCCCAGGTATTTAACCGTCA
>JAHECG010000112.1 GCA_024641855.1 Betaproteobacteria bacterium
CGCTATGCCAGCCTGATCTATAACGGCTACTGGTGGGCGCCTGAGCGCGTGGCACTGCAAGGTTTGATCGACAACACCCAAGGCAACGTCAATGGCTGGGTACGCATCAAACTTTACAAGGGCAACGTCACCGTCGTCGGCCGTGACTCCAAAACCGATTCGCTGTTCGATGCCAACATCGCCACCTTCGAGGATGATCAAGGCGCCTACAACCAAGCGGATGCCACCGGATTTATTCGTCTGAACGCGCTGCGTATGCGCATCGCTGCTAAACGGAAACATCGGTAAATGCATTTTCAACGCAAAGGCCGCAAAGACGCAAAGATTTCTTTGGCTTCCTTTGCGTCTTTGCGACCTTTGCGTTTCAGAAATAAGGATCAAACATGACCCAATTCGACAATGTCAGCATCATCAAAAAGGCCAACATTTACTTTGATGGCAAGTGTGTCTCGCATACCGTAATTTTCCCGGACGGCACACAAAAAACCTGCGGCGTGATTTTTCCCAGCACCCTCAAATTCAACACAGGTGCCCCGGAAGTCATGGAGCTCAACAGCGGCGTTTGCAAGATTAAACTCGCTGGTGAAAATGAATGGAAAACTTACCGAGGTGGAGAATCCTTCAGCGTGCCCGGCAATAGCAGCTTTGATATCGAAACCGTCGAAACCCTCGACTATGTTTGCCACTTCAAATAAATCATGACTACGCTCGCTGTCGTACGTAAAAATGGCCAATGCGCCATTGCTGCGGATACCCTAACCAAATGGGGCGGCAGCAAAGAGTCCGCAGCCTATGTCACAAACCATGAAAAGATCTTTCAAGTGGGAGATAGCTACTTAGCCGTCACCGGTTCCACCACCTTCAAACTCATTCTCAATGAATACTTTTCCCAACTCGAAACGCCGCCGCACCTAGACTCGGTTCCAAGCATCTTCCGCACTTGGCAGGAGCTGCATGTGGCGATGAAAGAACGTTATTTTTTGATTGCAACAGAAGATAAAGAAGACGATCTGGAAACTTCGCGCTTTTATATTTTGATTGCGAATCCGCAAGGGATTTTTGGTGTAGCTCCGCATCGAGCGGTACAAGAGTTTTCAAAATTTTATGCCTATGGCGCCGGTTCCGACTATGCCATGGGTGCCTTGTATGCCGCCTATGATCAACCAAAAATGAATGCCGAAGCCTTGGCGCGACTCGCCATTGAAGCTGCTGCCGAATTCGACGACAGCACCATGGGCCCCATCAGCAGCAAATCCATCCGCGAAGCAAAACCGAAACCAAACGCAAAAGCCACCTAGGAGTCGCCATGCCTTCTTTTGATATTGTTTCCGAAGTCGATAAGCAAGAAGTAAAAAATGCCGTCGAGCAGGTTAATAAAGAAGTGACCAACCGCTTCGACTTCAAAGGCTCGGATGCACGCGTGGAGCAAGCCGAATTAGTGTTGACCTTATTTGCCGACGACGAATTTAAACTCGATCAAGTGCAAGAAGTCCTCAATGCAAAACTGATCAAGCGTGGCATCGATATCAAATGCATGGAAATCGGTAAAGTCGAAAAAGTCAGCGGCAATAAAGTCAAACGCACTTCCACCATCAAGACCGGCCTTGAATCCGAACTCGCGAAGAAAATCGTCAAGCTCTACAAAGACAACAAGCTCAAAGTCCAAGCCAGCATTCAAGGCGATACCGTGCGTGTCACTGGTGCCAAGCGCGACACCTTGCAAGACGCCATCGCACTGGCGAAAAAAACCATCACGGATTTTCCGCTGCAATTTAATAATTTTCGCGACTAACGTCGATTCGGTGCATGAGTCGCATCGTTTACGCTTGGGAATTAGGCGCCAACTATGGACACATGGCGGCATTCCTCCCGCTAGCCAAAGCGCTGCGCGCTGCCGGTCACGATGTCACGTTTGTGATCAAGGAACTCACCCACGCCGAGCCCCTGCTGGGGCAAGAGGGATTTGCTTACTTGCAAGCACCGCTTTGGCTTTTGCGGCTGGAAAGTCTCACTCACCCCATCAATTATGCCGAAATTCTGTTTAAGGTCGGCTATCTATCCAAGCCTGGCGTTACTGGCTTGGTCAGAGCATGGCGCAAGCAATTGGACTTATTACGTCCGGATCTGCTGATCGTAGATCACGGCCCAACACCGTTACTGGCCTCGCGCGGCGCACCGTTCAAGCGCATGACTTTTGGCAGCGGTTTTTTTGTGCCGCCGCAAATGACGCCGATGCCAACGATTCGTCCTGAAGTAGAAGTTACGCAAGCTAAGTTGATCGAAACAGAAAATCTGGCGCTTTCTGTGATCAACGGCGTGGCGCATGAACTGCAACTCCCACCACTCGATGCCTTATGTGATCTATTCGATGTCGATGCCAACTTGCTATGTACATTCCAAGAACTAGAGCATTACCCCCAACGAGCAACAGCAGAATATGTTGGGTCTGCGCTCAATTTAAATGAAGGCCGTCACTTTAGTTGGCCAAATGGAACTGGGCCAAAAGTTTTCGTCTATTTGCAGGCTGGATTTGCTCATCGCGAACAAATTATTGCTGCCTTATCTACACTACCGGTACGATCAGTGATACACAGCCCGATGCTTGACCCCGCACTGATTCAAAAATATTCCCAACCACACATGTTGTTTTCTGATGCCCCTTTGCATATGGGGCAAGCCAGTCAAGAGGCCGACATTGCGATCTGCAACGCCGGTTTCGGTACCGTAAGCGCCCAATTACTGGCCGGCACACCTCTGCTGCTATTTCCAACGCATCAAGAACAATTCATGTTCGCTAGCGCGGTTACGCGACTAGGCGCCGCTATTATGGTGTCCAACCCAGGACCACAGCCAGCGTTTCAAGAATGGATCATGGCTTTGATCACACAACAGCGTTACCACGATGCTGCCGCCGCTTTCCAAGAAAAGTATCGGGACTTCAATCAGGAAAAACAACTTGAGCAACTCGTTGCGCGTTGTGAACAACTCTTGCGTAGTTAAGCGATCAATACACGACGCTGACGCGATAACCTTTCTTCGCGAGCAAATTCAACACACCTGCATCACCCGGCAAATGCAACGCGCCAATAGCAATGAACGCTTGACCGGTTTTGAAATAAGGTTCCATTCGCACCACCATGCGTTGATTGCGTTGATCCACTAATTTCACCATTATTTTCTGCCCCAGTTTTGCGTTGCCTGAGGCTTGTTGCGCTGCGTTCAAGCGCTCCAAACCTGCCAAGTCACGCGCCAGGTATGTCTGATGCACCGTGGCAAATATCTGCTGGATATTGGAAAGTTGTTTGAGAGTATCTTCCAAGAGCAACACTTGCTCCTTCATCGGTAATTTCGCAAAAATCCCGACTTGTTCTTCGACCGTCTCTAGGCCAGCAGTCTGCTTGCCTTGCGCTTGTGCCTGCTGCATCAAGGATAAATCCAGCACGATGCCGGTCTTCGGTTTGGGCGTACTGAGCGTGATGGCTACTGCCCAAGGTTGCAGCAACTGCAACCCAGCTTCCGGCAGACCATAATCGTTCATCGCGCTAACGGCTTTAGCATAAGTCAGCGTGCTCAACACATCTTTCAACGTGCGACCATCATTGAATAACATCGAGGACGACATCGTTAGCAGCGCACCCTCATCCAGCAAGGCTTCCATCACATAAATTTTGCTGCTGTCGAATACGCTCTGCACGGATTTCGGCAAATTCAGTACGCGCGTATCTTCTGAGTGGATGGTTCCAAACACATAGCTTGGCGCTTGCCCATCGCGCTCGATTTTCCACAATAGCCCTTTGTTGTAGGAGGCTGCTTGCGCCGCTGCAAAAAACAGCAGCAGCATGAAACCCAAACCAAGCTGTTTAACTAGGCGCATCGCGATCAAGCTTTCAAACCATGTATCCAGTGCGTATACAACTGCGCAGCTACGCTATTTAATGCGGCTAGTTTTTGTTCCACGCCCTGGGCCATTTGCTGTGGCGTTTGCACCGCCGGACTATTCGCAGCGGCAATTTCATCTTGGCCCACGGCACACCAAGTCTCGATCATCTCACGCGTCATTTCGACATGGCATTGCATACCCAGATGTTTGCCAAGGGCGTAGGCCTGATTAGGGCAATAGGCCGACTCTAAAATTCGTGTTGCGCCTTCCGGAATGGAGAACGTCTCGCCATGCCAATGAAAACTTGGAAATTTTGAAGGGGTAGCATCGAACCATTGGTGTGCTATCGGATTATCGACAACCGCAACCTCGCCCCATCCGATTTCCTTGATGGGATTGCGGGTGATATGACCACCGAGCGCTTTAGCAATCAATTGACCGCCCAGACAATGCCCTAACACGGGCACATCCTGCTGCACCGCATTGCGAATCAACGCCATGATCGGGGCTATCCACGGTAAGTCATCGTTCACACTCATCGGGCCGCCCATAAACACCAAGCCGCTATACGCATCAGATGTACTTGGGACAGACATCCCCTCATCCACTTTAATTAATTCATATGGAATATTCTGACTGTTCAAAAATGTGGCAAAATAACCAGGTCCTTCAGTTTTAGAGTGGCGGAAAACGGCAACGGGTTTCATAAGGGGTTCTATCAATGAAAATGATGCTTCATTTTATGGCAGTGGCCAGCACTTGGCTAATGCTCTCCGCAACCGCCCAGGCAACCGATGTCGAAATCTCGGCCCTGTTCAATGGCAAAGTCATGCTCAGCATCAACCGCGGAAATCCGCGCGTGTTGTCGGTCGGACAAACCTCGCCGGAAGGGGTCAAACTGTTAAGCGCCAACTCTGCTGGTGCAACGCTTGAAATCGACGGTAAGAAACAGACCATAGGCCTTGGACAAAGCATTTCTACGGCACAGGTCTCTGGCAGTAATACTTCCATCAAACTGGAAGCGGATGGGGGCGGGCATTTTCAAACCTATGGCAGCATCAATGGCCGCCCCGTGCGGTTCTTGGTCGATACGGGTGCTACATGGATTGCCTTCAGCACCGCGCAAGCGCAAGCGCTCGGCATCAACTTAGACCGCGCCCAACGCGGTGCCGTCACGACCGCCTCGGGTGTGGTGAGAAGCTATCGGGTGGTGCTCGACAATGTGAAAGTGGGAGATATTTCACTGAACCTAGTCGAAGCCGCTGTGATAGACAACATGCCAGGCGACGTTGCCTTGCTCGGCAATAGCTTCTTGTCACGGCTTCAAATGAAACGCGAAGGCACGGTGCTGACTTTGACTAAAACCTACTAACGCGATTCATCAATACAAAAAAGGCGAGGAGTTATCTCCTCGCCTTTTTTATTTTCAAATAATACGCGCTTATTTCTTCGTCTTATCCCGCTCGATCAACGCATACGCTGAATGGTTGTGGATGGATGAAGAGTAGCTCTATCGAAGGGCGGAACAGGGCCCCGCCATGGCGGGGATGCGACCCCGTAGATAGGGCATTTTGAATCCAGCGACTATTTCTTCGTCTTATCTCGCTCGATCAACGCATAAGCCGAATGATTGTGAATGGATTCAAAATTCTCCGACTCCACCACATAAGCATCGATACGCTGATCTTTATTCAACACAGCAGCCACATCGCGCACCATGTCTTCGACAAACTTTGGATTGTCGTAAGCGCGCTCGGTAACATATTTCTCATCGGGACGTTTGAGCAGGCCATAGACCTCGCAGGAAGCTTGTTCTTCCGCCATGCGCACCACTTCTTCGATCCACACAAAGGTATTGGTGCGGGCCGTAATCGTGACGTGCGAACGTTGGTTGTGTGCGCCGTAATCAGAAATCTTTTTTGAGCATGGGCACAGACTGGTTACCGGCACCACCACTTTCATGGTCTGGCGATATTCGCCTTTGTCGATCTCACCGGTGAAAGTGACTTCATAATCCATCAAGCTTTGCACACCCGAGACCGGCGCGGTTTTATTGATGAAGTAAGGAAAGGTCATCTCGACATAGCCGGACTCGGCTTCGAGTTTGATCACCATTTGCCGCAACATGTCTTCAAACGATTCGACTGAAATCTCACGCTCGTAGCCGTTCAAGATTTCCAGAAAGCGCGACATGTGCGTGCCTTTGAAATGCTGCGGCAGATACACATACATATTGAAATTGGCGATGGTGTGTTGCACGCCGTCGCTCTTATCCGCCACCCGCACTGGGTGCCGTACCGACTTGATGCCCACTTGGTTGATCGCAATCTGGCGCGTATCGGCCGAAGCCTGAACGTCGGCGATCGGTAACGTTTCGCATTGATTCATGGAGTTATCCTGACTATTGATGTTCACTGGTGGTCTTCACTGGAAGGCATTCACTTGGCGACAGTATACGCCAGATCAATAGTTGAGTAAAGAACTCGGGTACTGTGTTTGATCGTATCCACGATGCCCCCCACATCCAAACCACAACTTGCCAGCAACACCGTAGGATCGCCGTGTTCCACGAACCGATCCGGCAATCCCAGCAACACCAAACGCTTAGTCGATCCCAGCTTGCTCATGTATTCGGCCACGGCACTGCCAGCACCGCCCTGGATCACATTTTCTTCCAGCGTGACGATGAGATCATGGGTTTGCAGCAATTGCTTGATCAGCGCCTCATCTAGCGGCTTCACAAAGCGCATATCGGCCACGGTTGCATTCAATTCTTCCGCTGCCAGCATGGCGGGCTGCACCATGCTACCGAATGCCAACAGCGCGATTTTCTCGCCATTGCGCAACACCCGACCTTGGCCGATGGGCAAGGCCTGCATCTCGGTTTCGATTTTCGCACCAATGCCACTGCCACGCGGATAGCGCACTGCGGATGGGCCATTCAAGGTGAATCCGGTGTAAAGCATTTGCCGACATTCGTTTTCGTCCGACGGCGCCATCACCGTCATATTGGGGATGCAGCGCAAGAAAGACAGATCGAATGCGCCTGCATGTGTCGGTCCATCCGCGCCCACCAAGCCAGCGCGATCAATGGCGAACACCACAGGTAAATTCTGTAACGCCACATCATGGATCAATTGATCATAAGCGCGCTGCAAGAAAGTCGAATAAATCGCCACCACCGGCTTCATTCCATCGCAGGCCAAACCAGCGGCGAAGGTGAGCGCATGCTGTTCCGCAATCCCCACATCGAAATAGCG
>JAHECG010000030.1 GCA_024641855.1 Betaproteobacteria bacterium
GATCATACCCAAGAAGCTTGCCATCAACCCCGCAAGTTGCGGCGGCAATATTCCCTCAGCGTTAAACGCTTCTAGTAATAGCCAGACGGTCACGCCGAAAGCAATTGAGAATAAGGCGCCCTGGGTCGATGCGCGTTTCCAATACAAGCCCATCACTAGGGGTATGAAAGCAGCGACCAAGGTGACTTTGTATGCGCTGCCAACCATTTCATAAATGCTGGATTCGGAGTTAAGCGCGAAGACCGTCACCGCGATGGCGAAGATAAACACCACGATACGCATGGTGCGCAACAATGCCTTATCAGACATGTTGGGTTTAAGAAATGGTTTGAGAATATTTTCGGTAAAAGTCAGTGAGGGTGCGAGCAGCGTGCCGCTGGCGGTACTCATGATGGCGGACAGCAAGGCGCCGAAGAACATCACTTGCGCAAAGATCGGCATGTGGTTCATGACTAAGGTCGGCAGAATTTGTTGTGCGGTGTCTTTGCCTTTGAGCAGTCCTTCCGTCACGACGGGGTCGATGATGGTGGCGGAGTAAGCGAGGAAGATCGGTACCGCCGCGAATAGAAAATAGAAGCTGCCACCCATCACTGTGCCCCACACGGCGATGCGCTCGTTTTTTGCAGCGGTGACGCGTTGAAACACATCTTGCTGCGGAATGGAGCCGAACATCATGGTGACGGCGGCGCCGACGAAGGCCAACACTTCTTTGAGTTGCAGCGGTGGCCAGAATTCAAACTTGTTGGCTTGAGATGCGTGTTCCACCACATTACCAACGCCGCCCGCTAAACCGGCAGCCTGCCAGGCGATGTAGAGTAAGCCGACGATGATGATGGTCATCTGAAACGAATCGGTCCAGGCCACCGAGAACATGCCGCCGTAGAGCGTGTAGAGCAGCACGATCGTCGCTCCGATCAAAATGCCGGTGTGCGCGTTGACCGCGCCGCCACTGACCAATTGCAACACTAAACCTAGGGCGACAACTTGCGCCGAAACCCAGCCCAGGTAAGAAAGTAGTATGGCAATGCTGGCGAGAACTTCTACGGTACGGTTGTAGCGTTTGCGGTAGTAATCGCCAATGGTCAGCAAATTCATGCGATAGAGTTTGGCGGCGAAGAAAACGCCCACCAGGATTAAGCACATGGAAGAGCCAAATGGATCTTCGACGATGTCGCGCAAGCCGTTGGTGACGAAGCGGGAAGACAGACCGAGTACGGTTTCTGAACCGAACCAAGTGGCGAATACCGTAGCGATTACCACATACATGGGTAGCGAGCGTCCGGCTACGGCATAGTCGCGTGTGTTGTGGACGCGGGTGGCGGCATACAGGCCGATGCCGATGGTGATGGCGAGGTACAAGATTACAAACCAAATCAACTGATTTCCCATGTCAACGGCTCCGGTTTTTATCTAATAGGCAATAATAAATTCACCACAAGTAGTGCGGCAACGACAGTTAATATAGCCGTGATGGCCATCAGCCAAGTATTGCGTTTGCGCTGCTCGGCCATGAGTAAGGTAAAGCCTTGCTCGATTTTTTCCATCGGGTCGCGCGTCATCGCTTCGTGTAATAAACGTGGCAACTTGGGTAGTGTGATGGCCCATTGCGGCGCTTCTTCTTTCAGCGTGTGCAGCATGCCGCGCCAACCCATTTGCTCGCTCATCCAGCGTTCTAAGAACGGCATGGCGGTTTTCCACAAATCCAAGTCTGGGTCGAGCTGACGTCCCAACCCTTCGATGTTGAGTAAGGTTTTTTGCAGCAATACCAATTGCGGTTGAATCTGTACATTGAATTCGCGCGAGGTCTCAAACAGGCGCAGCAGCACCTTGCCGAAAGAAATTTCTTTTAACGGTTTGTCGAAGATCGGCTCGCATACGGTACGAATCGCCGCTTCGAATTCATCCTCGCGCGTGTCGGCTGGCGCCCACCCGGCTTCGATGTGCGCGCGCGCCACGCGCTTGTAATCGCGGCGAAAGAAGGCGAGAAAGTTTTGTGCGAGGTAATTTTTGTCGACATCGGTGAGCGTGCCCATGATGCCGAAATCCAGGCCGATATAGCGGCCATCCGGTGCGACATAGATGTTGCCAGGATGCATGTCGGCATGGAAAAATCCATCGCGAAATACTTGGGTGAAAAAGATTTCCACGCCTTGTCGTGCGAGCTTGGGGATGTCGATACCTTGTGCGCGCATTAAGTCCACTTGGCTCACCGGCAGGCCATGCATGCGCTGCATCACCATCACTTCGCGCTGGCAGTAGTCCCAATACACTTCCGGCACCAGCAATAATTTTTCATCGCGGAAATTGCGTCGTAGCAGGCTGGCATTGGAAGCTTCGCGCATTAAATCTTGTTCGTAGAGGAGGTGCTTGGCGAATTCCGCCACGACTGCGCGTGGCCGTAATCGTGGGCCATCCTCGAACAGGCGTTCGATTAAACCCGCGCCGATTTCCAACAGCGCGATATCTTTATCGATGACGTGGCGAATCTCAGGCCGCAATACTTTGACGGCGACTTCGGTGCCGTCCTGCAATTGCGCGAAATGGACTTGCGCCACCGAAGCGCTGGCGATGGGGACTAAATCGAATACGGGAAAAATGTCGTCGTAGCGTTGACCATAGGCGCGGTTCAAGCTTGCTATCACCAAGTCGGCGGCAAATGGCGGTACACGGTCTTGCAACTTGGCGAGTTCGTCGGCGAGATCCGGTGGCAGTAGATCGCGTCGAGTGGACAGCACTTGGCCAAATTTCACGAAAATCGGCCCAAGTCGTTCCAACGCCAAGCGCAGCCGCACCGCGCGTGGCGCGCTTAGTGGGCGCCAGAAAAATGCGATGCGCACCAATCCACGCAACCACTGCAAGCGCGCATGGGCGAGAAAAAACTCATCCAATCCGTAGCGGAAGGCAATGTAGAGAATGTAGAGAAGTCTGAAAAAGCGCATTTGGGTTTTAGTTTAACCGCCAAGACGCCAAGAGCGCCAAGGTGTTTCTAGTTTTTCTTGGTGTCTTGGCGGTTAGATAAATTTTTGATTCTGGTTTCAATCTGATCTGCGGCTTGGCGTAGTGTATCTACCTCATGCGCGAATTGCTCAATGCGGTTGCGCTTGGCGATCAGCGGGCGCTCTTCGGTGAAATATTCGCTGGTGGCCGCAGCCAAGCTCAGTGCGGATTGCTTGCGCCAGTTGATCCAGTGCCGCGCGAAGCCGCCTAGCCGATGCGCGACGACATCACCGAATAAGCGCGATAAATCTTCTTCTGCTTCCCAATTGAGATGCGCGAGGATGTGGCCGATTTCTGTACCGAGCGCGTTATCCCCGAAGATGTGGATCAAGTTGGGGTCATGCGGCGCAACCGTGAAATAGCGCAGCAAAGCATCGGGTGTGGCGCTGAGCGTGGCTTCGGCTGGTGTGCCCGGCGCAGCGCTTTTCACTTGGCCGTCCGGCTGGATGGTCAACGTAATCGCTGGCAGGGGCACGGCTTGTACAGCAAAAGATTTTGCCGCCAGCGGCGTTAAGCGCTGCATGGCCCAAGCATTTTGCGCGAGCACATGGTTGAGCGTCGCTGCAGCGAGATACATTAGAGTTTGTAACCTTTGTGCAAAGCGACGACACCGGCGGCGAGATTGAAATACTCGACGCGTTCTAGTCCAGCTTCTTGCATCATTTGCTTGAGCTCTTCTTGGCCTGGGTGCATGCGGATGGATTCAGCCAGATAGCGATAGCTGGCTTCGTCCTTGGCGACCCACTTGCCCATCAATGGCAGCGCTTTGAAAGAATATAAGTCGTATAGCGGCGCAAGCGGTTTGGCGATTTTGGAAAACTCTAGCACCAGCAAACGCCCACCGGGACGCAGTACGCGGCGCATTTCAGCCAGCGCTTGGTCTTTGTGCGTCATGTTGCGCAGGCCGAAGGCGACGGTGACGATATCGAAATAATTATTCGGAAACGGAATTTTTTCGCCGTCACATTGCACCGCCATCGGCACTAAGCCTTTATCCAGCATGCGGTCGCGACCGACGCCAAGCATCGAGCCGTTGATGTCGGTGAGCACGACTTGGCCGGTCGGCCCCACGCGCTTGGCGAAGGCCAGCGATAAATCGGCGGTGCCGCCGGCGATATCCAGTACGCGATTGCCGGGACGTGCGCCGCTTTGCTCGATGGTAAAAGCCTTCCATAAACGATGCAGCCCCAGCGACATGAAGTCGTTCATGACGTCATAACGTTGGGCAACGGAATGGAACACTTGCGCAACTTGACGCGCTTTTTCCGATTCTTCGACCGTCTTGAAACCGAAATGGGTGGTTTTGCTCATGCTTGCCTTATTTGCTCTTAGGACGATTTTCAAAGGCGCCGGGCATCGGGCTAGTCGGCTCGCGGCTCGCACCGGCTTCTTTCATGCGCTCCAGATAACGTGCCCACAAAGCTTCCTGGTGTGATCCGAGATCATACAGGTAGTCCCAGGAATAAATCCCGGAGTCATGGCCATCGGCAAAAGCGAGGTTGACGGCATAGGTGCCGACCGGTTCGATGCCGGTGATTTCCGCATTGATTTTACCGACTTGGAGTACTTCTTGTCCTGGTCCGTGGCCGCGTACTTCAGCCGATGGCGAATAAACGCGTAAAAATTCGCAAGGTAAATTGAAGCGGCTGCCGTCGCCAAAGGCGATTTCGAGTAATTTTGACTTCTGGTGCAACTTGATTTCAGTTGGCGTATGGGAGGCTTGATCCGACTCAGCCATGGTAATTCCTTCTCAAACAAAAACAACATGATACCTGAGACTGGGGGGCGCCGAAATTGCCATGAAGAGTAGGGGGAATAGGATTAATTACGGATTGTCACCAAATGGTCACATTGCCTTCATAATATGGCCTGGTTCGCTGATCGGGTGAGAGTGCTCGCCCGCTTGAAAATTAGGAGTTTAGCTATGGCTGCGACCGTGTTGGTAGTTGAGGACGAACCCGCGATTCAAGAGTTGATCGCGTTTAATTTAAAGCAAACTGGCCATGTCGCCTTGACCGCAACCAGCGCCGAGCTGGCGGATCGCATGATCAAAGAAACGATGCCGGATCTGATTTTGCTGGATTGGATGTTGCCCGGCATGAGCGGGATTGAGTTTGCGCGCAAATTGAAAGCCGATGCATTTACCAAGTCGATCCCCTTGATCATGCTGACGGCGCGCGGCGAAGAGCAGGATAAAGTGCGCGGGCTGGAAACCGGGGCCGATGATTATGTGACCAAGCCGTTTTCTCCACGCGAATTGTCGGCGCGAATAAAAGCCGTATTGCGCCGTCGTGCGCCGCAGATGACGGATGATCAGGTGGAAGTGGCGGGCTTGGCGCTAGATCCGATAACCCATCGCGTCACGGGCAATGGCGCTTCCGTCGATCTGGGCCCGACGGAATTCCGCTTGCTGCATTTTTTGATGACGCATCCGGAGCGGGTGCATTCGCGCACCCAACTGCTGGATAACGTGTGGGGTAATCAGGTTTACGTCGAAGAACGTACCGTGGATGTGCATATTCGGCGTTTGCGCCGCGCCCTGGAACCGACGCAGCACGATAACTTGGTGCAAACCGTACGTGGCTCCGGTTACCGTTTATCGCATCGTGTCTAGCTTGCTTTAGGCAGATTTCGGGCTGACAAGCAGGGCGGCGAATCGTGTAATAATACCGGCTCCTCTTTTTTGCCTGACGCCCCATGACTGAATTTTGGTCGCGCCTGCTAAGTTTTCTTGCCCTGATGGCTGTCGCCGCTTTGATTGTGTGGCCGATCGCCGGATCGGTGTGGGCATTGCTGTTATTTTGTTTTGGCTTGCTGGGACAACTGGTTTTCCATTTACGGCAACTGCAACAACTCAATCAATGGTTGGAAAATCCGCAAGTGCGCGCGGTGCCCGAAGGCCGCGGGGTTTGGGAGGATACCTTCGTCGCGCTGTATCACATGGCGCGGCGGCAATCGGTGAGCCAGCAGCAACTCTCCAAAGCTTTGGCGCGTTTTCAGCGTGCCGGCGAGGCAATGCCGGACGGCGTGATCATGCTGGATGCCAACGACCAAATCGAATGGTTTAATCCAATTGCGGCAGACCAGTACGGTTTAAATTCCCATACCGATATCGGTAATCCGATTACGTATATTCTGCGGCAAAGCCAATTCAACGAATACATCACGGCGCACAATTACAGCGAACCGTTGGTGATGAAGTCTACCCGCAGCCAAAATACGATTCTCTCGATTCAGTTGGTGCCGTTCGGCGAAGAACTGAAGCTTCTGATCTCACGCGACATCACGCGTTTTGAGCAAGTGGAAACCATGCGCCGCGACTTCATCGCGAATGTGTCGCATGAGTTGCGCACACCGTTGACCGTGGTCGGGGGCTTTCTCGAATCCTTGCAGGACTATACGGATTTAGGCGAGCAAGAACGCGCGCATTTCTTCGAGTTAATGCGCGATCAAACTATGCGCATGCAGCGCTTAGTAGAAGACTTGCTGACGCTGTCGCGCTTGGAAAGCGCAGCCAATCCTTTGCAAGAAGAAAACGTGTCGATGTCGCAATTGCTGCAACAATTGTTGGCGGAAGCGCAAGGCTTGAGCCAAGGGCGACATCAGATTGGCTTGGAAGTGTTATCGGACACATCGTTATTCGGCTCGGAAAGCGAATTGCGCAGCGCGCTCGGTAACTTAGTCAGCAATGCCGTGCGTTATACCCCGCAAGGCGGTGAGATTTTGGTGCGCTGGGAAGTGGTGCATGGCGATGGTCGTTTTTCAGTGAAAGATAGCGGTATTGGGATTGAGGCGCGGCATATTCCACGGCTCACGGAACGTTTCTACCGTATCGACCGCAGCCGTTCACGCGAGACGGGCGGCACCGGGCTTGGGTTGTCTATCGTTAAACATGTACTGACACGACATCAGGCGCGATTGGCCATCAGCAGTGAAGTCGGCCATGGCAGTACCTTCAGCGTAATATTTCCAGCATCCAGGCTAGTCAAGTCCGTAGCCGTTGCTTGAGGCTTCTGGTTCGAGAGGATTACTTGATTTCGAATGAGACGCGCTCATAATCCGCGCCCCGCTCAATCGATTTGATTAAACGCACATTCAGCGGATCGTCGATGAACAGTTCGATCTGTTTATTAGGGGCGAACCAGCCATGCGGCAGCATCAAGGATGCTTGCGTTTTAAGTGCGGGTATCTCCGGTAGTAAAAAAGCCTGTAGGAATTTATTTTGCAACGTAGAAATCAGCACGGGTGAACGAATGCCGACCGCCATGGGAATGCCAGGGTAAGTGCGTATTCCAACATTCAAATCGCCATTCGCGTCGAATCGCATCCAGCGAACAGTGCCGATCGCGAAGTGTTTGGCTTGCGGGTGGCGGATGGCAATCAGCTGGTTGAGAGTGACGCGGGCGGCATGTAAACCATTGGCGGCGAGTTTGAAACCTAAGGCGGACTCATCCAAGATTTGCCAATTTTCAGCGGAGTAGCCTGCCTGTGACGCCTGGAGCTTTTTGGTTTGGGTTGATACTTGGCCGAAAATTTTTAAATCTTGCGCTTCGCGCCAGCTGAAATCTTCGTGCGGACGTTCATTGGGTTGGCGAAAAGGTTTTGCGCCATTGCAGAAAAAATGGATGGCGGCGATACCAAAGGAAATTTGGGCGTTGGTATCGCTCGCGCGCCGTTCGAAGGCGCGATTTTGCGGCGGCTCGCACCATTGCTGGTAGAGGTGAATCAACTGCGCTTCGCAACTGGGTTGCTGGCATTCCTCGCCGATATCTAATTCTTCGGGTGGCTCGCCCTTGCGCAGATGCCGGATCCGTTTAATCAGCGTTGCGGCGAGCAAGTTCATATCCAAATGACGTATGCTTGCGCCGTTCTCGAAGGGGGTGCCAAATTGAACGCCGGTTGGACGGTTCAAATCCACAATGAGGGTTGGTAATTTTAATTCGGGGTGTGTGACCGCGCAGGGGGTGGCGGAAAGACTGATCCGTACACTCCAGCGCGCCAGCCAGCGATGAATTTGCGCGTATTGCTTCGGTTGCAGGTGATAGGGATCTGCGAGATCCATCAAGAGGGCATGAAGGTAAGCGGACTCGGGCCGAGTGCTATCCTGCAAAGGACTTAAGGGATCTTTGAGGACGGATTTTGCGAGCTTTAATTTCTCGGCTTGGTCATAACTGTTATGCAATTGCTTCCAAAGCCGGTCTGGTACGCCTTGGTAGATTTGTTGATAACAGGCCATTTGGATCCCGGCGAGCTGCAGGATGCGGTGAAAAATGGCTGGGGCAACACTGGCTAAGGCTTGCTCGTTATCTTGATAGTTTTGTAGGCAGATCTGATAACCGTGGGTAAAGTCTTTCCATAATTCCAGAGTTTTTTCCCAAAGCGCAATTTCTCCGGCTTCTAACGGCATGGGCTTGCCTAAGAACTTTTGCGTGAGCGCGTCTTGTACAAACAATACGGGTTCGCGTAATTGTTCCAAAATTAGCCAACGTTCGAACCCAGAAAGGGCGGAGGTGTGATTCAGCAATTCCAGCTGCAGTTGAATTTCTGTTTGGGCGGCTGAACCATTAGTCAGCGGAAGGGCTTCGATCCAGTGCTGGCATGACTTCGCATCCGAAATAACGGTGCGGTTTGCGCCAGTGATAGATGGCTGGTCGATCGACAGCATGACACCCTTCCCGTCGGATGAATTATGGTTAATCGTATGGGCTTTAGAGGAACTCTTCAAGTTTAATCCGAAGTGTCGCTAAATCCGGCGCCGTTCGTCCGCTGCTTGGGCGCGTTGGAGCGGCCCATATCGGGTTCGGAAAATGCGGGTCATCCTGGAAGCGTGGGATGATGTGCCAGTGCACATGCGGTACCAGATTGCCCAGGCTGGCTAAGTTGATCTTGTCCGGGTGCATGATGGTTGTAAGTGCTTGCTCTACGGAAAACACAACCTGCATCAGTGCTTGCCGATCATGCTCGGATAAATCCGTCATTTCTTTGACATGCCGGTTCAAAATAACGCGGCAAAATCCAGGGTAATTCGGGTCATTGACGCGCACCACGCGGCAGAGCGCGTTTTGCCAGACTAAGTCACCGCCGGGGGTATCGCAGAGTTCGCAGGCCATTGAACGGTTCTTTTTCTGTAGGCGACTAAAAATATAACAATGTCATTGTAACTGCCACGGTACATAGCGTGTCAATGGAAAGAACGAAAAATGCCGCGCTGGTGTTAGAGCAGAACCTTCTCGATACCGCCCTGATTGGCCTGGGCGATATAGTCTTGCATCCAGGATTCGCCGAGAAGGCGCTTGGCAAGTTCGACCACAATATAGTCGGCATCAACGCCGGTATCGTCTTGGTAGCGAGCCAAGCCTTGCAGGCAAGATGGGCAGGAGGTAAGTGTTTTGACTACGGCACCAGGGGTGGTCGTGTGAATGCGCTGCAAGCCTTGATTCAGGTCTTCCAGTTTGCGGAAGCGGATTTGGGTAGAGATATCCGGACGCGATACCGCCAATGTCCCGGCTTCGCCGCAACAACGGTCTGTCAGCGACACCGTGCTGCCCATGAGTTTGTTGGCCACTTGCAGCGGGTTATGCAGTTTCATCGGCGTATGGCAGGGGTCGTGATAGAGATATTTCACGCCCGGCACATCCTCCAAAGCCACGCCCTTTTCCATCAAATATTCGTGGATATCCAACAGACGGCAGCCGGGGAAGATCTTCTCGAATTGATATTTTTGCAGTTGATCCATGCACGTGCCGCACGACACCAGCACAGTTTTGATGTCGAGATAATTCAGCGTATTGGCCACGCGGTGGAACAGCACTTGGTTGGTTGCGCTGAGTTGACTGCCTTTGTCGTGATTGCCGGATGCGGTTTGCGGATAGCCGCAACACAAATAACCTGGTGGCAATACGGTGACGCTACCCACGTGGTACAGCATGGCTTGCGTGGCCAAGCCAACTTGGGAGAACAGCCGCTCCGAGCCGCAGCCGGGGAAATAGAACACGGCGTCGCCATCATCGGCAGATTTTTGCGGGTCACGAATCACCGCCACGGTCTGTGGGTCTTCCAAGCCGAGCAAGGCGCGCGAAGTGCGTTTAGGCAGCCCGCCGGGCATCGGCTTGTTGACGAAGTGAATGACTTGCGCAGTAACGTTTGCGGGGCCGGTTGAAGCCGGTGGATGCGCGTTTTGTCCGCGCAGCAATCCCATTTGTTTGGCGATACCAAAGCCCAAACGTTGCGCAGCATAACCCCACGCGATCATCACCTTGCGCGTGAACTTGATCATGCGGGCATCAGTGCTGTTGAGAAACATCATGGACAAGGCGCTGCCGGGATTAAATTTCTTCTTGCCGTGATTGCGCAAAAAATTGCGCATGGCGATCGACACGTCGCCAAAGTCGATATCCACCGGACATGGGTTCAGGCATTTATGGCATACCGTGCAATGGTCGGCGACATCGTTAAATTCGTCGAAGTGTTTGAGCGAAATACCGCGCCGCGTTTGCTCTTCATATAAAAAGGCCTCGATCAATAAACTGGTGCCGAGAATTTTATTGCGCGGACTGTAAAGCATGTTGGCGCGCGGGATATGCGTATTGCACACCGGTTTGCATTTGCCGCAGCGCAGGCAATCCTTGATCGAGTCGGCGATTTCGCCGATCTCCGATTGCTCCATGATCAGCGATTCCACTTCCAGCAAATTAAAACTGGGGGTGTAGGCGTGGCGCAGGTCGGCACCGAGTAGTAGCTTGCCTTGATTGAAACGTCCATGCGGATCGATTTTTTGTTTGTAGGCGGCGAATGGCGCCAGTTCTTGTTCGGATAAAAATTGCAGTTTGGTGATACCGATGCCGTGCTCGCCCGAGATCACGCCACCCAGTTGCGTGGCTAAAGCCATAATGCGTTCCACCGCCTGATTGGCGGTTTGCAACATGGCGTAATTATCGGAGTTGACCGGGATGTTGGTATGTACATTGCCATCGCCGGCGTGCATGTGCAGGGCGACGAAGACACGACTACGCAGGACTTCTTGATGAATGGCATCCAGCTTGGCCAGCACCGGCTGAAATTCTCGCCCGGTAAAGAGTTGATGCAAGGCTTCGCGGATATCGCGCTTCCAAGAGACGCGCAGCGTGTGATCTTGCAAGGCGGTAAATATTTTTGGGTCGGCGTTGGTGGCGCGTGCGTCGAGTGCTTGCAGCCAGCCATCCCAGCGCGCGCGCACTTCGCGGATGAGTGATAGGCCTTGTGCGCAGCGTTGGGCGACGAGGCTTGCGTCGGGCACGGTGTCGGGATCGCGCTGTAAAGGCAGGTCGCCGCTTAAAAAAGTTTCCAATGCATCCAGCAAAGCCAACTTATTGCGAATCGAAAGTTCGATATTGATGCGTTCGATGCCTTCGGTGTAATCGGCCAGGCGCGGTAGTGGAATCACCACATCTTCGTTGATCTTGAAAGCATTGGTATGCGCGGCAATCGCTGCCGTGCGGGCACGGTCGAGCCAGAATTTGCGCCGCGCTTCCGGGCTGACGGCAATGAAGCCTTCCCCGCCGCGCGCATTAGCTAAACGCACGATGTGCGAAGCCGCTTCGCCCAGTGCGTTTTCATTGTCGGAGGCGATATCGGCCAACAGAATCATGTTCGGCCGTTGTGGGCGATTGGCTTTGGTGGCGTAGCCGACGGCTTTCACATAGCGCGCATCCAGATGCTCCAGGCCGGCGAGTTGGATGTCGGCATGCTGCTCGATATAGTTTTTGATTTCGACGATCGCGGGTACCGCTTCGCGCACCAAACCGAAAAACTCCAAGCACAATGTCCGGACATGCTGCGGCATCTTGTGCAAAATAAATCGCGCCGAAGTGATGATGCCGTCGCAACCTTCTTTTTGGATGCCCGGCAACCCCGCGAGGAATTTATCGGTGACATCTTTGCCTAGACCGGCTTTGCGAAACAGCGCGCCGGGGATTTCCAGGATCTCAGTGCCTTGTTCGGTCGCGCCATCCTGTCCTAAGCGGGCAATGCGGAAACGCGCCAGTGCGACATCGTGAATCTTGCCCAGATTGTGCTCGAGGCGCGTGACTTCGATCCATTCGCCATCCGGCGTAACCATGCGCCAGGACACTAAATTATCGATGGCGGTGCCCCACAGAACGGCCTTTTTACCGCCGGCATTCATCGCCACATTACCGCCGATGCAAGAGGCGTCGGCTGAGGTCGGATCGACGGCGAACACGAGATCGGCTGCATCGGCGGCTTCCATCACGCGTTTGGTGACAACGCCTGCACCACAATGAATCGTCGGGGTCTGCGCGCTTAATCCGGGCAGCGTTAGGTGCTCGATAGCGTCCAGTTTGTCGAGTTTTTCTGTGTTGATCACCGCCGAGCATTTGCTCAAAGGAATGGCGCCACCGGTATAACCCGTGCCGCCGCCGCGTGGAATGATGGTGAGTTCAAGTTCGATCAGTGCGCGAACTAAGGGCGCGACTTCCGCTTCGTTATCCGGCGTCAGCACCACAAACGGATACTCTACGCGCCAGTCCGTGGCGTCGGTGACATGCGAGACGCGCGCCAAACCATCGAATTGGATATTGTCGCGGCGCGTAATGCGGCTAAGTTTGTCCAATGCGCGTTTACGCAATAGGTGGGTTTGCTCGAATTCAGTCTCGAATGCGTTGACGGCTTTATGTGCTGCAGCGAGCAATTGCGCGACGGCTTCATTGCCTTGGCGCCGGGCTTCGATAGCATTCAAGCGATGGCGCAAAGCCCCGATCAAAGCGTCGCGCCGCTTTGGGTTGGCGAGTAGATCGTCTTCCAAGTAGGGGTTGCGCGAAATGACCCACAGATCGCCCAGCACCTCGAACAACATGCGTGCCGAGCGTCCGGTGCGGCGTTCACCACGCAAGGTATCTAAGACCTGCCACATTTCTGCGCCGAGAAAGCGCAGCACGATCTCGCGGTCGGAGAACGATGTGTAGTTATATGGAATTTCGCGCAGGCGGGTGGACATGGGGCAATCAGCCAAAAACAGCCGTTATTCTAGCTGATTGCTCGATATGTCGCACTAAAACCGAACAAGCATGCGCGGTGCTTAGTTGCCCTTCAGACTGCCGAAAACTTTGCGAATGTAATCGCTGGAGCGGCCGATGGGGTTAGCGCGAATGGCTTTTTCTTCTTCCGCAATCATCAGGAATAAGCCATCCAGGGCTTTATTGGTTACGTATTCGGACATATTGGCTTGTTCTTTGCCGATCAACCCAGCTTGAGAGGCCGTACCCGCAATACGGTTATATTGTTCGCTGAGTTTGTATTGGTTGACGGTGTTGCCAACGATCGGCAGGAAACGATCATGGAGTTTGGCGCCGGTGGCTTTACGAAAGTATTGCGTGGCCGAATCTTGGCCACCGGTTAAAACGCCTTTGGCATCCTCCACGTTCATGTTTTTAATGGCGTCCACCAATAGCGTTTTGGCTTCGGGTACGGCGGCTTCGGCCGCACGGTTGAGCGAAACTTTAAGTTCTTCCACGCGTTTTCCTTGACCCATGAATTTCATCACGGACTCGGCCTTTTTGAGGGAATCCGGTAAAGGGATACGGACTTTGTCGTTTTTCAAAAATCCATCCGTGCGCCCTAACAGGCTCACCGCCTTGCCTGCACCTTCGGCTAGCGCATCTTTCAGGCCGTGCGTGACATCTTGGTCGGAGAGCTTGGCAGTACTGCTGGTGTTTGATGCGCTTTTGCTGGTGTTGACTTCGTCCAATCCCTTTTTGAGGGCCTCGCCAAAATCGAACGCGGCAACCTGTCCGGAAAATACGAGCGTGCAAATGCAAAATAGCTTTTTCATGGCTGACTCCTCGAGGTTTGCTGCGGGGTAAGTAGTGGCGTCACGAGATCCTCTAGCCGACCATAATACACTTGGCCTTTAATTTTATGTCGCAGGTGGCCGTCGCGATCGATGATCATGGACATCGGGATTTGGCTGATGGGGCCAAACGTTTGTTGTATGGCAGGATCCGCCATGGCTGCGGGAAACGTGTAGCCCGCCTCGCGCATATACTGCACTGCCTTGGCAACGTCATCGTCGGTGCTGAAAGCTAGGATTTCAAAGCCTTTGGCTTGGTAATCCTGGTAAAAGCGCTGCATGGCGGGCATTTCCTTGCGGCAATAGGGACACCAGGTAGCCCAAAAGTTGATCAATACGACTTTGCCGCGCAAGTTCTCCAAGCTGCCTTGGCGCCCATCCAGCGTGGTAAAGGGCAGGTTGGGTAAGGCTTGGTTCAAGTCGCTGATCGTGGCGGGCGGGCGGAACCAAATATATGCGATCAAGCCAATCAGAATCAGGGTGACGATGTGTTTTTTGAGAAGCTTCTTGATGCGATCAGTGGGATTCATGGATACTCTGCTTAAATTTCAAAGGTCAGGGAACAGACATGCTGTGGGTAAAAGCGTTTCATATTATTTTTGTCGTGAGCTGGTTTGCCGGCTTATTTTACCTGCCGCGTTTGTTTGTGAATCACGCGATGACGCAGGATACGGCGGTTTCCACACAATTGCAGGTGATGGAACGCAAGCTTTATCGCTTTGTGACGCCTATCGGCGTATTGGCGCTGGCAACCGGGCTGTGGCTTTGGTTGGGTTACGGCATCGCCGGTGATTGGCTGATGGCAAAGCTGTTCCTGGTGGTGGCGCTCATCGCTTATCATCTGTATTGCGCAAAATTGTTATCGGATTTTAAGCAAGGCCACAATACGCGCAGCCATATCTGGTACCGTTGGTTTAACGAATTGCCGGTATTGATTTTGATTGCCGTGGTGATTTTAGTGGTCGTCAAACCTTTTTAATAGCAGTTCGCCGAGGACTCGGCGTTCGTAGTAAAGCATTAGGAAAAACATGGATCAATTTTTCGCCACTTGCCCGCGTGGGCTGGAAGCCGTGCTGGCACAAGAGTTAACGGCGATGGGCGCTGCACAAGTGCATGCGACGGATGGCGGTGCGCGTTTTAGCGGCCCGCTGGCGATGAGCTATCGCGTCAATTTGGAAAGTCGCGTCGCCAGTCGCGTGCTGTGGCAAATCGACAGCGGCTATTATCGATCCGAAGACGATATCTATCAGCATGCCCGCAATACCCCTTGGGATCGCTGGTTTACGCCGCATCAAACCATCGCCGTAAAGGTGACCGCGCAACGCTGTCCATTGAAGAGCTTGGATTTCATTACGCTGCGCATTAAAGATGCGATCTGCGATTTTTTTCGTGATGGAACGGGTATTCGTCCGAGTGTCGATACGCGTCTGCCGGATGTGCGCATCCACGCCTATTTCGATGCGCAACAATTCACCTTGTATCTCGATACCTCGGGAGAGGCGCTGTTTAAGCGCGGTTACCGCCAATATACCGGTGAAGCACCACTGCGCGAGAATCTAGCGGCCGGCATCCTCCGGCTCAGCGGTTGGGAGCCCGGCATGCCGTTTCTTGATCCCATGTGTGGCAGTGGCACGTTCGTCCTAGAAGCGGCGCAGATGGCGCTGCGTATACCACCAGGCCTCAAGCGCACATTTGGTTTCGAGCGCCTTAAAAATTTCGAGCCGAAAGCTTGGGAACAATTGCGGGCAGAAGCGGCAGGCAAGCCGGTCGCGGCCAGCGAGTTGCCAATTTACGGCAGCGATATCGATAAATGGGCGGTGATGGATGCACGCAAAAATCTCGAGAGCGCCGGTTTAACGGGCGTGGCCAGTGTGGAAGAAAAGGATGTTCTGGATATTTTCGCGCCTGCGGAAAGTGGTGTACTGGTGATGAACCCGCCGTACGGCGAACGCATCGGCGAGGCGGATGAGCTGGCGGAGCTTTATCCCAAGCTGGGCAGCGTGCTGAAACAGCGTTTTGCCGGATGGAAAGTCGGGATATTCACGGCGGATTTGCGTTTGCCGAAATTGATGCGTCTTAAGCCATCACGCAAGATTCCGCTATTCAATGGCCCGATTGAATGTCGCTTGTATTTGTTTGATATGGTGGCAGGGTCGAACCGGAAGTAAGTTCGATTGCGCTACATAATGTCGAGATGATCCAGTCCCGACATGATGTCGCGATCTTTGGATTCCTGCCCGTGCAGTTTGATCTTGAGGCGCAAGTCGTTGAGCGAGTCGGCGTTGCGCAGCGCGTCTTCGTAGCTAATTAAGCTGGCTTCATACAAGTCGAACAAATGCTGGTCGAAGGTTTGCATGCCCAGCTCGCGCGATTTGGCCATGACTTCCTTGATTTCGTGCACCGCACCCTTGAAGATCAAGTCGGAAATCAGCGGTGAGTTGAGCATGATTTCCACGGCGGCGACGCGGCCCTTGCCTTCGCGCAGTGGCAGCAAACGCTGAGAGATAAAGGCTTTCAAGTTGAGCGACAAGTCCATCAGTAATTGCGAGCGCCGATCTTCCGGGAAGAAGTTGATGATGCGGTCTAGCGCTTGATTGGCGCTATTGGCGTGCAACGTGGATAAGCATAAGTGGCCAGTCTCGGCGAAGGCGATCGCATAATCCATGGTTTCGCGGTCGCGGATTTCGCCGATCAAAATCACATCGGGGGCTTGGCGCAGCGTGTTTTTCAGCGCGGAGAACCAATCGTCGGTGTCCACGCCGACTTCGCGTTGACTGATGATGGATTTTTTGTGTTCATGCACATACTCGATTGGATCTTCGATGGTAATGATGTGGTCTTGCGCGTTTTCGTTGCGATAGCCCACCATGGCCGCGAGCGATGTGGATTTGCCGGAGCCGGTGCCACCGACGAAGATCACTAAGCCGCGCTTGGTCATCGACACATCGCGCAACACATCCGGCAGATTGAGTTCCTCGAACGTAGGAATCGTGGAGTTGATCTGGCGCAATACGACACCGATACGACCTTGCTGGACATAGGCGTTGACGCGGAAGCGACCGATGTTCGGGGGCGCAATGGCAAAGTTGCATTCTTTGGTGGACTCAAACTCATAGGCTTGCTTGTCGTTCATGATGGAGCGCGCCAACTCCATGCTGTGTTGCGGCGTGAGCGTTTGATTGGATACCGGCGTGATGCGGCCATCGACTTTGATCGCTGGTGGGAAACCCGCTGTGATAAATAAGTCGGATGCCTTTTTGCTGACCATCAGGCGCAATAAGTCATGAATAAATTTTTGTGCCTGTTCCCGATCCATCGCGTTCTCCTAAGAAACTCTTGCGGCTATCTGCATTACAGTTTTGCGTCTTTGCGCGCCGATTTGCGCGCTTCCGATTCCGCAATGATGTTGCGCCGGACTAAATCTGACAGGCATTGCTCCATGGTTTGCATGCCCAGCGCTTGGCCGGTTTGAATCGAGGAATACATTTGCGCGACCTTGTTTTCGCGGATCAAATTGCGAATCGCCGGTGTCCCGATCATGATTTCATGCGCGGCGACGCGGCCGCTGCCGTCCTTGGTTTTCAGCAGTGTTTGCGCAATGACGGAACGCAAGCTTTCCGACAGCATGGCGCGGATCATTTCTTTTTCTGCCGCAGGGAATACGTCAACAATCCGGTCCACGGTTTTGGCGGCGGAACTGGTGTGCAAGGTGCCGAACACTAAGTGGCCGGTTTCGGCGGCTGTCAGCGCTAAGCGAATAGTTTCCAGATCGCGCAATTCGCCGACCAGGATCACGTCTGGGTCTTCGCGCAGTGCAGAACGTAGCGCGTTGGTAAAAGACAGGGTGTGCGGCCCGACCTCGCGCTGATTGATGAGGCACTTCTTGCTTTCATGCACAAACTCGATGGGGTCTTCCAACGTCAGAATGTGGCCGTAATCGTTTTCATTCACTTCGTTGATCATCGCCGCCAAGGTGGTGGATTTACCCGAGCCGGTCGGGCCGGTGACCAGCACGATACCGTTGGCGTTCTGGCACAGTTCCTTGAAAATCGGCGGGCAGTTCAATTGCTCCAAGGTCAGCACTTTGGAAGGAATGGTGCGGAATGCTGCTGCCGCGCCGCGCTGTTGATTGAAGGCATTGACGCGGAAACGGGCCAAGTTGGGAATCTCGAACGAAAAGTCCACTTCCAGATTTTCTTCGTAGGCTTTGCGCTGGCCATCATTCATGATGTCGTACACCATGCCATGCACACCTTTATGATCGAGCGGCTCGACATTGATACGACGAATGTCGCCGTTGACGCGAATCAGGGGCGGCAATCCTGCGGATAGATGTAAGTCGGAAGCCTTGTTCTTGACCGAGAAGGCCAGCAGATCGGCAATTTCCATTTATAATTTCCTTAAATTTGCTGCGTGCGAATAGCGTATGAATTAACGGCAATATTGCTGCAGGCTTGAGGCGCTGCGCGTTTGATCCACTTCTGGCCCATTATGACAACAATCTCAAAAGCATTGCAAGCTGTGCAGGCGCGGATTCAGCGTGCTGCAACACAATATGGGCGTAGCCCAGAATCGATTACGTTAATAGCTGTCTCGAAGACGGCGGGCGCGGAGTCGCTGCGGATCGCCTATGCGAGTGGGCAGCGTACGTTTGGCGAAAGCTATGCGCAAGAGGCTTTGCCAAAAATGACAGCGCTGCAAGAATTGGCGATCGAGTGGCATTTTATTGGGCCATTGCAAAGCAATAAGACTAAATCAGTCGCAGAAAACTTCGCCTGGGTGCATAGTGTGGAGCGCGCGAAAATCGCGCAGCGTTTGTCGGATCAGCGGCCGGAAGGCTTGCCGCCACTAAATGTGTGTTTGCAAGTGAATGTCAGCGGTGAGTCTAGTAAAAGTGGCGTTGCTCCTGCGGAGGTGCTTGCGCTGGCACGAGCGGTGGCCACATTACCAAAAATTAAACTGCGTGGATTGATGGCGATTCCGGAAGCGACCGACAATGTCGCGCAGCAGCATGTGCAATTTCGCCTGTTGCGTGAATTGCGCGATCAATTGAATGGGCAAGGATTCAAGCTGGATACGCTGTCGATGGGCATGTCGCATGATTTGGAAGCCGCGATCGCGGAAGGTGCAACGATGGTGCGGGTGGGCAGCGCTATTTTTGGAGAAAGAGCAAAAGCATGAAACGCAAAGGACGCGAAGGTACGCAAAGGAAAACGATCTGAAAGGTTTTCCTGCGCGACCTTTGCGGTAAAAATAAGGACTTAACATGAAAATTACTTTTATCGGTGGCGGCAACATGGCCAGCGCCTTGATTGGTGGCTTGGTGCAGCAGGGCTTCAATCCGAACGATGTCGGCGTGGTGGAGATCAATCCGGAAGCGTGTGCCACGCTGACGCGGGCTTTTGCGCTTAAAACCTATTCAGGGATTAGCGCCGAAGCGGTGCAAAGCGATGTCATCGTACTGGCAGTTAAACCCCAGCAATTGAACGTGGTCGCCGCGGAATTGCAGCCCCTATTAAATCGGCAATTGGTGATTTCGATTGCAGCCGGTGTGCGTGCAGCTGATTTATCGCGTTGGTTGGGCGATTATCCGCGCGTGGTACGGGCGATGCCGAATACCCCCGCTTTAGTGCGCGCGGGCGTTACCGGCTTATATGCTTTGGATGGCGTCAGCGCAGCCGAGCGCGCGCAAGCGCAACAAGTGTTGGCGGCAGTCGGTAGTTGTGTGTGGTTGGTTGAAGAAGGGCAGATGGATGCCGTGACGGCGGTTTCCGGTAGTGGGCCAGCCTATGTGTTTTATTTCATCGAGGCGCTGGAGGCGGCCGCGTTAACGCTAGGACTTAGTCCGGAGCAAGGACGCGAACTGGCGCTGGCGACTTTTCTTGGGGCGGCGCAACTCGCGCGGAGCAGCGCCGATGACCCGGCCACCTTGCGCGCCAAAGTCACCTCCAAAGGCGGTACTACCGAACGCGCGATTCAAGCGCTGGAACAGACAGACGTTAAAAACTTAATTCGCCACGCAGTGTACGCGGCAGCGCAACGTTCGCAAGAAATGGGCGATGCGCTTGGTAAGCAAGGCTAATCCATTGAACTATTTCAATAATTCTGCAAGAATGTCACCCTCATGTTGATTCAAGCCCTGATTTTTCTGATCGACAGTATCGCGACGGCATTCGTGGCGGTGCTGCTGTTGCGTTTTCACTTGCAAGCTACGCGTGCGTCGTTCAATAACCCCTTATCGCAATTTGCCATGACCTTGACCGACTTTGCGGTGAAGCCGATGCGACGTGTAGTGCCGGGCTTGTGGGGGCTGGATTTAGCCACGCTTACACTGGCATGGTTGGTGCAGTATTTATTGATCTTGATGGTGATTACCCTGACAGGCGGTTTGACGGCCTTGAGCGCACCCGCGTTTGGGGGGGTTGCCCTGATCGCCTGTTTGGAACTGGCAAAAATTGCGCTGTGGATGGTGATCCTGTTGCAGTTTATGTTGTTCGTGGTGAGCTTTGCCAACCCGCATAGCCCGTATATGGGTTTGCTGAATGCGATGAATCGGCCGTTTGCACGCCGCATCCAAAAAATTGTGCCGCCCATTGGCCATATTGATTTGTCGCCGATGGTGGTGGTCTTGCTGTGTTCGGTCTTGCTGAATTTTATTTTGCCTTGGCTGGCAATCCAAATTCGCATGGGGTTGATGTGAATTGGCGCATTGGTTTCGGCGCGATGAAAAAAGAAATTGTCTCGTGTTGACTTTGCATATCCAGCCCGGTGCGCGAGCGCTGCGGGTGATTGGGCCGCACGCGGAAGCGCTTAAAATCCAAGTGCCAGCCGCGCCGGTCGAAGGCAAAGCGAACATGGCGCTGATTAAATTTTTAGCCCAGTCATTTCAGGTGCCGGTAAGCCAAGTGGTATTGAAACAAGGGAGCCAGGGTCGTCACAAAGTCGTGGAAATAAGCGCCACGCAAATTGGTCCGGAAATCTTATGGAAAAACGCATGAGCATGACGTTGGAACAGCAGGTACAGGATTACCAGCAGTGGCGTGATGCCTTAATCGATGCGATCAGCAGTTATCAGTCTTGGCTTGATGACCACAGTGAATTTGAAGCGCAGCAATCGCTCAAGGTTTTCGATTTGGTGGAGAGTCTGAAGCAAGATCATGTCACGTTGGCGTTTGTGGCCGAATTTTCACGCGGCAAAAGCGAATTGATCAACGCGTTGTTCTTCTCGGATTTTAAGCAACGGTTACTGCCGTCAGACGCTGGGCGTACCACCATGTGCCCGACCGAACTCTTCTACGATGCGCGTGAAATGCCCTTTATTCGATTATTGCCGATCGAAAGTCGCTATCGCGATGAAACTGTTAGCCAACTCAAGCGCAAACCGATCGAGTGGGTTACAGCGAAGTTGAATCTCGATTCGGCCAATGAAATGGTCGAAGCCTTGCAAAATTTGACGCAAACTAAACGCGTGAGCAAAGTTGAGGCGCGGACTTTGGGCCTATGGGATGACCAGGATCCGACCATGCAAGACATGGTGCGCGCCGACGACCAAGTTGAAATTCCCGCTTGGCGTCATGCGCTGATTAATTACCCCCACCCCCTGCTCAAAGGCGGTTTGGCGATTCTCGATACACCGGGATTGAACGCGTTGGGTGCAGAGCCGGAATTGACGCTATCCATGATTCCCAATGCGCATGCGGTGTTGTTTCTGCTCGCGCTGGATACCGGCGTCACGAAATCCGATTTGGAAATTTGGCAGAAGCATGTCAAGCCGCAAGCCAAGCATACGCTCGCGGTGTTGAATAAAATTGACGTGTTGTGGGACGAGTTGAAATCCGAGGAAAAAATTCAAGAAAGCGTACAGCGACAACAACAGGCTACTGCGCAGTTGCTGGATTTGCCGACGGAGAATGTGTTGGCGCTTTCGGCGCAGAAAGCCTTGGTCGCGAAAATTAAAGGGGATAAAGCGTTGCTCGCCAAAAGCGGGATCGGCGTACTGGAGCAGATTCTCGCTAATGACATTATTCCGCAGCGGCGCGAAATTTTACGCAATAGCGTCACTCAGGAAATTGGTGCCTTGGTGCTGAGTGCTTATAACAGCGTACGCACGCAATTGGCTGCGGCACGCCACGAGCAAAACGAATTACTTTCGCTGTCCGGCAAGAATAAAGAAGTGATTCATAAAATGCTGACCATGCTGGATCAGGATCGCAACACTTACGACCAGACAGTAAAGTCGTTCAACGTGACGCGTGGCGTAATTACCCAGCAAGGACGTATGCTGATCAATAATTTAAGCATTGATCGCTTGGACGAAATTTTGGAAAAAGCGCATGGTTCCATCAAAGGTAGTTGGACCACGGCCGGTTTGTCGCGCGGCATGCAGCAGTTGATCCGTCAGACCGCGCATCAGTATAAACATATCCATAAGCACGCTAAGCAGATTAAAGGCTTGGTCGACGCCGCGTATATTCGTTTTCACGTTAAGCATGGCTTCGAGCGGCGTTATGCGCCGGAGCTTGAGATTGACCAGTACATGGAATCGATTCGCGCTTTAGCGCAACGTTCCGAGGCATTTTGTCGCGATCCGGTCAACATCATGACCGAGAAACATTTTCTGATTCGCAAATTCTTTCTCAGCGTAGCGGGCGAGGCGCGCATGGTGTTTGAGCGCACGCGAGTCGATTGTGAAGCGTGGTTGCGCAATGTGTTGGCGCCGCTGATTACGCAGATCAACGATCATAAAGCGCAGATCGAGCGGCGTTTAGAGAATGTTAAAAAAATTCACGACAACATCGATTCGCTGCAAGATCGCTTGAGTGAGTTGGAGTCGATGCAAGCGGCGTTGACCAAGCAGCTCAAAGTGTTGGAGGGCATCCTCACTAAATTGCAGCGGCCACCCGGTGAGAAGGCATTGGCACAGAAAAAAACCGGCACTTGAGGCCGGTTTTTCACCTCTAACCTGTTTAAGGGTTAGGCTTTCTTGTAAATCTCCGCACCCTGTTTCACGAATTCCACCGCTTTTACTTCCATGCCTTTGGTGAGCGCCTCTTGCTCGGAGATACCTTGCGAGGCAGCGAATTCGCGCACGTCTTGCGTGATTTTCATGGAACAGAAATGCGGGCCGCACATGGAGCAGAAGTGCGCGACTTTGGCAGAATCCTTGGGTAGCGTTTCGTCGTGAAATTCACGCGCTTTGTCCGGATCCAGGCCGAGGTTGAATTGGTCCTCCCAGCGGAATTCGAAGCGCGCTTTGGACAGCGCGTTATCACGAATTTGCGCGCCAGGGTGGCCCTTGGCTAAATCGGCGGCGTGCGCCGCGACTTTATACGCCATGATGCCGTCTTTGACGTCGTTCTTGTCCGGTAGACCCAAATGCTCTTTCGGCGTGACGTAGCACAGCATGGCCGTGCCATACCAGCCGATTTGCGCTGCGCCAATGGCGGAGGTGATGTGATCGTAGCCGGGCGCGATATCGGTAGTGAGCGGGCCGAGCGTGTAGAACGGCGCTTCATCGCACCACTCCAATTGCAGATCCATATTTTCTTTGATCAACTGCATCGGCACGTGGCCGGGGCCTTCGATCATCACTTGCACATCATGCTTCCAGGCGATTTGCGTTAGCTCGCCTAGGGTTTTGAGTTCGGCCAATTGCGCTTCGTCGTTGGCATCGTAAATCGAACCGGGACGCAAGCCATCGCCGAGGCTGAAGCTGACATCGTAGGCTTTCATGATTTCGCAAATGTCTTCGAAATGCGTATAGAGGAAGCTCTCTTTATGGTGCGCCAAGCACCACTTGGCCATAATGGATCCGCCGCGCGAGACGATGCCGGTCATGCGTTTGGCGGTCAGCGGCACATGCGCTAAGCGTATGCCGGCGTGGATGGTGAAGTAATCAACGCCTTGTTCGGCTTGCTCGATCAGCGTGTCGCGGAACATTTCCCAGGTCAGGTCTTCCGCCTTGCCGTCGACTTTTTCCAGCGCCTGATAAATCGGCACCGTGCCGATGGGGACCGGTGAGTTGCGGATAATCCATTCGCGGGTTTCGTGAATATTCTTGCCGGTGGACAAATCCATTACCGTGTCGCCGCCCCAGCGGATGGACCAAGTCATTTTTTCCACTTCTTCTTGAATCGAAGAGCCGAGTGCGGAGTTGCCGATATTGGCGTTGATCTTCACCAGGAAGTTGCGGCCGATAATCATTGGCTCGGTTTCCGGGTGATTGATGTTGGCAGGGATGATGGCGCGGCCGCGTGCCACTTCATCGCGCACGAATTCCGGGGTGATTTCTTCCGGCAGGGCTGCGCCATAGTTCTGGCCGCGATGCTGACGACCCAGTAATTCAGCCATTTTCAGGCCGGTCGGGCCGGCGGCTTTGAGCGATTCGATATATTCCTTGCGGCGCAGATTTTCGCGAATGGCGATGTATTCCATCTCCGGGGTGATGATGCCTTGGCGCGCATAATGCATTTGCGTCACGTTTTTGCCGGTTTGGGCGCGGCGCGGTTGGCGCATCAGGCCGGGAAAACGCATGGTCTTCAGTGCGGCGTCATGGGCGCGTGCTTGGCCATATTCGGAACTCAAAGCGCTCAAGGCTTCGGTGTCATTGCGTTCTTCGATCCAGGTAGTACGCAATGCAGCCAAACCCTTACGAATATCGATTTGTGCTTGCGGGTCGGTATAAGGGCCGGAGCAGTCATAGACAAAAATCGGTGGATTGGGTTCGGCACCGAGGGTGGCCGGGGTGTCGGATTGGGAAATTTCACGCATCGGCACCTGGATATCGGCACGCGAGCCTTGCACATAGACTTTACGGGAATTGGGTAGCGGCTGAACTGCGGCTTCGTCCACATGGGCGGCGGCGGCAGTAAATTGGGCCTTGGGATTGGGAATGGCTGCGTTCATGAGGTGCTCCTTACCAGCGAAATACGTAGGAGGAGCGGCTGGTAGAGCGCTTCCCTACGACGGCATGATCCGTACAGGTTCAAAGGGACTTTCTCACCACACCCAAATTCTATGGCTGCGGACCCCTAGCGAAGTGTGTAAAGGTAAGGGAAATATGGAATAATCGCAAGGTTAATCAAGGAAAACCCCGGAGAGTAAGATGGATTTGGAACACGTCCGATTCAACATGATAGAACAGCAGATCCGCCCCTGGGACGTGCTGGATGAAACCGTACTAGGCTTATTGAAGCGCTTAAAGCGCGAAGAGTATGTGCCGGAAGCGTATCGGAATATGGCCTTCATGGACATCGAGATTCCGCTCGGCCATGGTGAAACCATGCTCAGCCCCAAGGTGGAAGCCCGCTTGGTGCAGGAACTCAAGCTCAAACCGACCGACAAAGTGCTGGAAGTCGGTACCGGCAGTGGTTACATGACAGCCTTGCTGGCCAGCTTGGCCAAGCATGTGCATAGCGTGGATATCGTGCCTGAGTTTGTGGCGGCGGCGGAACTAAAGCTGACGGCGCATGGACTGAGCAACGTGAGCTTGGAAGTCGGTGATGCGGCGCGCGGTTGGGCGGCACATGCCCCTTACGATGCGATTGTGTTGACTGGCAGCGAAGCTGTTTTGGCGGATGAATTTCTGAAACAGCTGAATCCCGGTGGACGCTTGATCGCTTTTGTCGGCGTCGCCCCCGTGATGGCGGCTAGACGGATTCAACTGATCGAGCCGGGCGTGCAAGTTTCGCAAGATTTGTTCGAGACCAACTTGCGCGCGCTGGTGAATGCCCCACAGGCCGAACAATTTGTGTTCTGATGCTGCAGATTCAGCCGTTGGAACTGCGGGATTGGTTAGACGATAACGCCCGCCCAGCACCGGTTTTGCTGGATGTGCGCGAAGCCTGGGAAATAGAGCGCGCGGCCCTGGATGGTGCGGTTTGGATGCCGATGCGCGAAGTGCCGGCGCGGGTTGAGGAGTTAGATCCTACGGCCGAAATCGTGGTGGTGTGTCATCACGGAGTCCGTAGTTTTCATATTGCGCGCTACCTGGAGCAACAAGGTTTCGCGCGCGTGTACAATCTTTCCAGCGGAGTCGAGGGCTGGGCGCGTCAGGTTGATCCGACGATGCAAACTTATTAAGAAGAAGGTTGTGATGAAAAAATTACCACTGTTGTTGGCATTGCTCTGGAGCCCGGCGCTTTTTGCGGCGACTGATTTGTTACAGGTGTATCAAGAAGCGCTAACGCAAGATCCGAGTCTGCAATCGGCAAAATCAGCGCAAATCGCGGGCCAGGAGGCCTTGCCGCAGGGGCGCGCCCTATTGTTGCCGGTGGTCAATTTATCGGCCAATACGCAATATAACGACATCGACACGCAGTTTCGTGGTGGGTCGGTTTTCAGCAGTGCGCGGCGCAAATATAACTCTAACGGCTACAGCGTGAGCCTTAGCCAACCCTTGTATCGCGCGCAGAATTTTGCCCAATACGCGCAAGCTAAATTTTCCGTCGAGCAAAGCAATGCTTTGTATGCCGCAGCGCAGCAGGATTTGATCATCCGCGTGTCGCAGGCGTATTTCGATGTGTTACTGGCCAAATACAATATTACGCTGGCGCAAACGCAAAAAGAGGCCATTGGCGAACAACTGGCGCAAGCCAAGCGCAATTTCGAAGTGGGTACGGCGACGATTACGGACACGCATGATGCGCAAGCCCGCTATGATCTGACCGTGTCGCAAGAAATTGCTGCGCAAAATGACTTGGAGTTGCGGCAGAATGCCCTGTTGCAAATCATCGGCCATCAACCGGGTGAACTGGTCTCAGTACAAAGCGATGTACCCTTGGTGATGCCGGAGCCGAACGCGATGGAAGCATGGGTAGAAAAAGCGTTGCAAAATAACGCTGAAGTTGTGATCGCGCGCGCAGCGTTGGACATTGCCAATGAAGAAGTGAATAAAGCGCGTGGGGGTCATTTGCCGACGCTGGATTTGGTGGCGACTTATGGAGATAGCTCGGTTGGCGGTGGAACCGCAGGCGGTAGCGATCAAACTAGTCGAGTGGTTGGGTTGCAATTGAATTTACCGCTCTTTCAGGGCGGGGCAACCAGCTCTAAAGTCACTCAGGCCGTCGCTAACCAAGAAAAAGCGCGCCAAGATTTGGAAGTTACGCAACGCCGCATTGCACAGGTTGCGCGTCAATCTTATCTCGGCGTTACTAGCGGTATTGCACAAGTTAAGGCGTTGCAGCAAGCGGTGATTTCCAACCAAAGCGCGTTCGATTCGACCAAACTGGGTTTGGAAGTTGGGGTGCGTACCAGCGTCGATTTACTGAATGCGCGGCAGCAACTGTTTAGTGCGCGGCGCGATTTGGCGCAAGCACTCTACAATTACATTTTGTCGCGCTTGAGTTTGAGTGCCTCGGGTGGCGTGTTGAGTGTGGCCGATGTGAAACAGGTCAATACGTGGTTGAATCAGACAGCAAAACCCTAGGGTTTATCCGTGCGGCACGTCGTTCGTTTTACATAATTTCTCTTCGATCAATGCCATCGTTTTATCCACCGCACCGCGGTGGGTCGTGGCAAAGGTGAGCGCAGCCGCGCTCATTGACTTTCTCTCCTCTGAATTTTGCAGCAGGGCTTGCGCTTGCGCGAGTGCTGCGCTGGCATCGGCGACGCGTAATGCCGCGCCGGCGTTGACCGCATCTTGTGCCGCTTGTGCGAAATTGTGGGTGTGTGGGCCGAGAATTACGGGCACTCCCAAGGCGCAGGCTTCTATCAGGTTTTGTCCGCCGAAGGGCAGCAAGCTACCGCCGATGATGGCGACGTCTGCTGCGCCGTAATAAGCAAACATCTCACCCATGCTGTCGCCTAACACCACTTGCGTTGCTGCGCGTAGCGGAACGTTTTCACTACGGCGTTGAAAGGGAATGCCGCG
>JAHECG010000031.1 GCA_024641855.1 Betaproteobacteria bacterium
GTCGGCACGCCCATCCATAGCGCTTCGCAGGTTGTAGTGCCGCCTGGATAAGGGAAAGTATCCAACATCACATCCACTTCAGCATGCGCAGCCAGATAATCTGCGCGCGACATAGCACCGTGCAAATCGACACGGGACAAGTCGATTCCTTGCTGTTGTAAGCGTAGCGTAAACTGTGTTGCGACAGCCATATCGCCGAGTTGTTTGTTAGCCAAACGCAGCCTCGCATCAGGCAAGGCTTCAAGAAGCTTGCTCCAAGTCGCCATCACGACATCGCTTATCTTGGATAAGTTTTGAAAACTTCCGAAGGTAATAAAGTCATTCTTTAATGCGGGCAAAGCGGTAACTGGCAGCTCAACTTGAGGCGGACTAAAACAAAACCTGGTATTTGGCAGATACCATACGCGCTCAGTAAAATGATCGCGCTGATTCATGGGAACTCCCACTTCATCTGCCATAAAATAATCGATCTCTGCCACACCGGTGCTCGCAAAATAACCCAACCAACTGACTTGTACCGGCGCTGGCTTCCAGGCAAATAGGGGTAGCCGGTTATGACCGGTATGGCCGGAAAGATCGATCAGAATGTGCACGCCATCCGCATGGATAAAATTTGCAGCATCAGCATCGTTCAAATGAAATAAGGGTCTCCAGGCAGAAAAGAGAGGTTTGATGCGTGACGTAATTTCATCAAATTTTGCGCAGGTGGGATAGGCAATTAGTTCAACGTGCTGGCGATCTAAATGTGACAGGAAATTTTCAAGAAAAAAAGCAACCGCATGATTTCTCAAATCACCCGAGACGAAGCCCACACGCAACCGTTCCGGCGCTGGCGCACCACACCAAGAGTCGAAACGCGCAACCACCATCTGCGCTACCTTTTGACCATACTGGCGCGCCTGTTCTAAATATTCTGTGGAAGGTAAAGCAATTACACTGTTCAGTAGAAATAATAAATTACTATGTGCATCGATAAAGCTCGGCTTTAAAGCCAACGCCCGCCGATAATGCGCTATCGCTGTATCAACCTGCCCAAGACGTTGCAACGTATTACCTAAGTTGTAATGTGCTTCAGCATAATCCGGTTTTATCGACAAAGCTTGTTGGAAACTGGCTATCGCAGCATTGAGTTGTCCGAGTTCTTGCAACACATTCCCCACATTATTGTGCGCCACGACATAAGCCGGCGCTAAAGCCAACGCCTGGCGGTAATGCTGTAGCGCCTCGTCGTACCACCCAAGACTTTGCAGTGCATATCCTAGATTATTGTGCACCTCGGCATTGTCTGGGTCGATTGACAACGCTAGACGATAGCTCCCCACCGCTTCGTCGAACTTCCGAAGATCATGAAGGACGCAACCCAGCTTATTGTAAGCTTCGGCAATTTTTGGGTTGAGTACCAATGCACGACGATAGCTTGCCACGGCTGCTTCGTGCTGCCCCAACTCCTGCAAGACATTGCCAAGCTCATTGTGGGCATCAGCATCTTTTGGTGTGAGTGCGAGTACTCGGTGAAAACTGGCTGCTGCGGCATCCAGTTGCCTTTGCTCTTGCAAGGCAAGACCCAAGTTAAAATGTACTTCCGCATCATTCGGTAAAAAGCGGATGGCTTGTTGCAACGCCGGTAAGGCATTTTTGCCTTGTACACCCAGGGCAGTGCCTAATAGCTTCCAACCTATCCCCCAATCGGGTTTATTTTGCAGAAGTAAATGGACTCGGTTCTCCAGCTCGGCAAAGCGCCCGGCATGCAGTAAAGCCACCAGTTCACTTGGATCGGTTTGCGGCGCACGTGGCGGTGATGTCATCTTGTCTACACAACACTTTTTAAATTTTCGCCCACTGCCGCAGGGGCAAGGATCGTTTCTCCCGGGTTGCGTGTTCATGACTTCTCACACCAAGTTCGCCACATTCCCCCTAACGCTTCCTCAAAATTTTTTGCAAAACGTGGCGCATCACAAAGCGGTGAAGCTAACACTTGCGTTCTAAGCCCCGCTCGCAACGCTGCAAGCATGGGCAAATCACTTGCATAAGCAACCGCATTTTGAATATATGCTTCATGACTATCTACGATCCAATCATCCAGTCCTGCCGCATGCAATACACTGGCGCCTTGACGCGCCAGCAACGTATTCCCTGCTAACGTTAACGTCGGCACGCCCATCCACAACGCTTCGCAGGTGGTGGTTCCACCCGGATAAGGGAACGTGTCCAAGATCACATCTACTTCATTGTGCGCTGCTAGATAAGCTGCACGTGTCAAGGCACCTTGTAACTCCACACGTCTCGGATCAATACCTTTTAACAGCAGTCGTTGCTTAAATCGCTCCTGGACATACGGTTCCTGAAGTTGTTTATTGGTTATACGCAGCGTGGCCTGCGGTAGGGTTTGCATGATCTGTTGCCAAACAGCGAGCACCTCATCGTTAATCTTGGCTAATGTTTGGAAACAGCCGAAGATAATTTTTCCTCTGCTCAGTACAGGCAAAGGCGCGATCGGGATGTCATGTGTCGGTGGCGTAAAACACAAGCGCGTGTCTGGCAAGTACCAAACTCGTTCCGTGAACTGGTCTTGCCGTTCTGTTGGAACTCCGGTTTTGTCGGCCAAGATATAATCAATTTCAGCAACGCCAGTTGTTCCAAAATACCCCAACCAGCTAGCCTGTATCGGCGCGGGTTTCCATGCAAACACAGGCAGGCGGTTGTATCCCGTGTGACCGGATAAATCAAGCAAGATATGGACACCGTCATCGTGAATCAACTGCGCAGCAGCTTCATCGCTCATTCCATTGAGGGGCTGCCACGCGCGTAGGCACGCTTTGATCCGCTTCGTCAGCTCATCTTCCTTTTGAACCGTCGGATATACGAACAACTCAAATCGGGTTTGATCAAGATTTTTGACCAGACTCTCTAAGAAAAATCCTACCGGATGGTTATATAGATCGCCGGATACTATACCGATTCGGAGTATTTCTGATGCTCCGTTGCACTGCCAGCTTGTAAAGCTTTGTCGCCGCTTTAAAGCCACCATTCGACCATAAGCACGCGCTTCTTCTCGATTTGATACAGGGTTACTGTTTACCGCGTAATTCAAAACAAAGAGCAAATTACTATAAGCATCGGCATGCTCCGGTTGAATTGCCAAGGCGCGACGATAACAAGACACAGCGGCATCAAATTCCGCTATCTCCTTTAGTGAGTTACCTAAATTATTGTGCGCCTCAACGAAATTCGGATTTAAGGATATGGCTTGCCGATATGCGTCCCTAGCTTTACCAGGTTGGTAAAGTTCTTCCAGCACACACCCAAGGTTGTAATGCATTTGCGCATCAGCGGGATCAAGCGCCAAACCTTGCTGATAAGAAGATACCGCTCGCTCAAACTGGCCAAGGCTACGCAGCGCGTTTCCCTGGTTATAGTAAGCATCGGTATTGCCTGGGTCTAAAACCAAAGCGCGTTGATAGTTGATTAATGCTTCTTCGACTTGACCAAGATTACTCAGGGCCTTACCTAGATTGGTATAGGCCACAGAAAAATCTGGCGCGATTTCCAATGCCTTGCGGTAGCAGGCAGCAGCACTTTCATAGTCGTGTAAATCTTGCCATGCATTACCTAGATTGTTATGGATTGCGGCATCATCAGGCAATAATTCAACGGCTTTCTGCAACGGGGGTAAAGCATTTTTACCCTGCACGCCAAGCGCCGTACCCAAAATTTTCCAGGCACGTCCGGAAGTAGGATAACGCGTGACCATTGCTTGCGCCTGTGTTTCCAATTCGACGTAATTCTTCGCATTGAACAACGCTATTAGTTGATCCACTTCGCCCTGTGAAGGCGTCTGGGGGGGCAGGCTACTCATCGACTTTAGCCATCGAATTAAAACCCGTATTTTACCTGTGAACCGACATCTTCCTACCTACGTATAAGCAGGAAATAATTTATACCATGTTAAAATAACGGCTACCTAAAATTTGGGATTACGCAATGAAAGCACGCATCAAGTGGGTCGAAAACGCCAGCTTCTTGGGTGAGTCGGATAGTGGCCACGCGGTTCTGATGGATGGGCCACCGGATGGCGGCGGGCGCAATCTTGGGCCACGGCCCATGGAGTTGCTGCTACTTGGCACGGGCGGGTGCACCGCCTATGACGTGGTGGCAATCCTCAAGAAGCAACGTCAACAAATTAGCGACTGTGTTGCCGAAATTGAGGCGGATCGCGCGGACAGCGACCCGAAAGTGTTTACTAAAATCCACATCCACTTTGTCGTAACCGGAAAAGACCTCAAACCCGAAAGCGTGGCGCGCGCTATCGATTTATCGGCTGAAAAATATTGCTCGGCATCTATCATGTTGGGAAAAACCGCCGCGATCACGCATGACTTTGAAATTGTAGCCACCTAAAAAGCCAGCCGCTACTGCTTCAAATTTTATTGGGATCAGATCGCTTGAACGCTGTAATGCAACGCTTGATCGATAATTTCGAATAGGCGATCGATATTGGGGTGCTTGCCTGGATGTTGTTTTGCATCTTCCGTGTGTTCCGCAAAAAGCACCAAGGCTTCGCGTGCGGCATCCGGGCCGAGTCCACCCCATTGCGTTGCCACAAAGTGATACACACGAAACGAACCTTGCGTGCCCGGCTTATTTTCGATCACTGCCAGCGTCGTGCCTTGCATATCCTGCAACTGCAACGCGGTCAACTCCTCATGGACGGGCAACCCGCTTAAATTCTCGGCAAAGGTACTCATCCGGATTACACCCAATAAGCTGCTTGCGTCATAATTTTTGAGGTTAATTGCATGCCTTGCTGTATGGGTAACGGCAACGTTACCCCCCCTTGCTCTAGGGCGGTCGTGGCGTGACGCGCTTCGTCCTGCTGCATCTGCGTAACAATGGCGCGACTCTTTGCATCAGCCATCGGCAAACGCTCTAAATGGCCCGCCAGATGCCGCTCGACTTGGTGTTCCGTCTCGGCCAAAAATCCCAAATTCCATTTATCGCCCAGGGCGCCGGCCAAGGCGCCGATGGCCAGTGAACCGGTATACCACAGGGGATTGAGGTAGCTGGTGTGTGAGCCCAACGCGCGAATCCGCGTTTCACACCAGTTCAGGTGCTCTGTTTCTTCTTGCGCCGCTTGTGCTAACGCAGCCTTTGCTGTGGGATTACGCGCCGTCAGCGCTTGACCTTGATACAAAGCCTGCGCGCAAATCTCACCGCTATGATTCACCCGCATCAAGGCTGCGGCCAATTTTTTTTCGGGATCGCTTAACGCCGCTTCATCCAATTGTGCTCCGGGTAATGGGCGCACCGAAGCAGCCGGCGCGAATAAGGTGCGCAAACCTTTATCGAATTCAATAATGAAGCGATCCAGCATCTTCTAATCCTCAAAACTTAACTGAGCGCAAATCATATCACCCTGGAAAGGTCACCCCAAGCATTGTCTCACGCGAAAACCGCCGAAAAAAAAGGCGCCTAGATGGCGCCTTTTTAAAACGAACCCTTGTTTTTTTAGAACGTATGACGCATACCCATCGAGAACACAGAGCGATCGGGTTGCTGTGCCAGCACCGCCGATGCAGCACCGGTAAACCCGACAGCTGCTTGTCCAATTTGTGCAACCGTATGCGCGCCAGACACGCTTACATGTTGATAACCTGCATGGAAACGCGTGCGTTTACTCAAGCTGTAAATTGCACCGATGGTAATATTCTTAGCCGTACGCTCGTTTGCGACACCCACTGCATCCGCCGTGGTTTTACCCCCTTGCAACACGAGCAAGGTTTTACCCAACGAATAGCTTAGGCCAAGGCTCCAAATATTACCGTCGCCATTCACATTCAGGCTGTTATTACATTGTTGTGTACTAACCCCTGTATCGCCACCGCTCGCCTGCGCTGAGCTCCCGGCACAACCCGCAGCGCCGTTACCAGAGCCGCCCGTCGCGGTCGGTACGCTAAAAGTGTTTTTAGCATTTGAAATGTGGTCATACTGGCCATACACGCCAAAATCAGCAAATTTCAGATTTGCACCAATCCGCCAAACTTTTTCGTCATCCGCAGTTTTACCATTGATTGGCGCTTGTGCGCGCTCATTGTCATTGGCGTTATCTTGCGAATAGCCAGCAAACACATCGCCGTACTTTTGAATGTGATATTTAACGGCAACTTGATAATCGATGCCATTGCCTTTACCACCATGATTGGGATTGCGCTGGTTGGTATTGGCCAGCGTTGGATCCGCTTGCGTTGCATCATTCGGTGCAATCAAAACGCCAACAGAAAAGCCATTGAAGATCGGGGAGAAATAGGTTGCAGAATGATCCACAACGTTAATTGTTCCAAATCCGCTGTTTGGTGCGTACTGCGCGCCACCGGCGCCGCGTAATTCCAAACCAGTGCCGACGAAACGATCCACCGATGCACCACCGGCAAAATCTCTAAACACCGATCCGACACTACCGATGCGCACAGTGCCCCAGTCTTTGGAGGTCAAACCAACGTATTGTTCCGCTGCAACATCCGCCACACCGGCACCCGTAACAAACCGGTACTCGATTCTGGCAATCGCCGCCAAGCCACCGCCCAAATCTTCTTTAGCCGTGATGTTCCAACCGGAAAAAAGTGCTGGATCGGTAATCGCTTTTTGGTAGCGATCATTGGCAACTGAACCACCACCACTGGCAGTTTGCTTAATTTTGACTGCGGAATATTCCACGTTTACGTTACCGTGAATGGCAACGCCACTTTCTTCATTGGCCAGTACTAAACCAGGAAACGCCAAGGCAATCGCCGTCAGCACAAATAGTTTTTTTTGCACGAAACCTCCTCCAATATTTTTATAGGCATAGCAAGCTGCGAAAATCAACGCACCCTTGCCTATAAATATACCAGAAAGCACTGGTACGAACCTACTGATATTGAATCTTAGTGAGTTTCGGCACTTCGTTCTCACGCTTTCCAAAGCTGCCATTTTATTTATGAAACTACCAGCCCCTTTATTTCCCGGTATTTGATGGGGTTTTCTTGCGCGCCTTAACTTAACCTTTACATTCAACCCTGGAAGCATTTTGTTGTAACAACGCAACAACGCATTAAAGTTTGCTGCGCCAGATCGCCCATAGCGCCTCCTCAAAGTGACGCGCAAAGCGCGGGGCATCGCACAAGGATGACACTAAGACTTGCTGCCGCAACTCAGACCGCTGCCGCGCTTGTTGCGCCAGATCGCTGGCCACATCAATCGCCTTAGCCATGTACGCTTCTTCAGAATCGCAAACCCAATCGCCTAAACCCGCCGCCGTCAGCAAACTGGCTCCTTGTCGCGACAGCAAGGTGTCACCTGCCAGTGTCACGGTCGGAACCCCCATCCACAAGGCTTCACAAGTCGTGGTGCCACCAGGATAAGGGAAGGTGTCTAGTATCACATCCACTTCAGCATGGGCGGCCAAATAAGCTTCACGCGCCACAGCACCATGGAACTCCACACGCGCAAGATCGATGTTGTGCTGCTTTAGGCGTTCGCTGAATTGCGCTTTAATCGCTGAGTCATGCAGTAATTTATTTGCGAAGCGTAGTCGCGCGTTGGGCAGTGCCATTAAAATTTTGCTCCAAGCGGCCAATACCTCATCACCTACTTTAGCTAAGGCTTGAAAACACCCGAAGGTAATATGCCCATTTAATAGTGCCGGCAACGGGGCAACGGGTAGGTTGACATCAGGAGGTGAGAAACACAGCCGGGTATCAGGCAGATACCAGACACTCTCAGTAAATTGCGTACGCTGATTTTCGGGTACTCCTGCTTCATCCGCCAGCAAGTAATCGATCTCTGCGACACCGGTGGTGGCAAAGTAACCAAGCCAAGTTACTTGCACTGGTGCAGGTTTCCAAGCAAACACTGGCAAGCGGTTGCCGGCAGTATGGCCTGACAAGTCAATCAGAACATGTACGCCATCGTCGTGAATCAATTGAGCGGCCTCGCGATCGTTTTTGCCATCGATCACTTTCCAAGCCGCAAAATGGGATTTGAGGCGATCGGTTACTGCATCGTTCTTTTGCGAATTTTGATATGCAAACAACTCGATTTTTGAATGGTCGATTTGCGCCAACAAATTTTCTAAAAAGAAAGCGACCGGGTGACTGTGAAAATCCCCTGAAACCAATCCAATACGCAGGCGCTTCGGTGCCGCAACGCAAGTCCAAGACGTGAATCGCGCGCCCGCATGTTGCTGCACCATACGGCCATATTCACGCGCCTGTTCCAAGCAAAAGGATTGCGAAAAACTGGCGGTGAAATTAAAAGCGAACAGGATATTGCCGCGCGCCTTGGCGTAGTCAGGTTTTATTTGTACCGCTCGGCGTAGCGCAGCTATACCCGCTTCAAATTCAAAATAATCGAGCAAGGCATTACCTAGATTATTCCAACTGCCGGCATGCTCGGGGTATAAGGTGGTGGCCTTGCGGTAGGTATGAATTGCCTCGCTCAACTTGCCCGCAGCGCGCAAGACATTCCCTAAGTTATTTAATGTCTCTAAATCTTCGGGGGCTATCTGCAACGCTTGTTCCAACAAGGCCCTCGCTTCGTCGATGGCACCCTCCGCAAAGCGTAGCGCACCGGCATTGTTATAGGCCTCCGCGCAATTAGAATCCGCCTCAATGGCTTGCTGATAATATCGCAAGGCATGTTCAAGTTGACCCTGGGCTTGTGCAATATTACCCAGGTTCAGCAACGCAGTGGCATCGCCCGGATGCAGACGTAACACGCGTTCAAAACTCTCCGCCGCCTTCCGATATTCCGCTTGGCGCAACCAAGCCAGCCCGAGATTGCCGTGCGCCGCAATTAAATCTGGCTTGCGACGTAGCGCTTCTCGATAAAATTTCACTGCTACTTGAAAGCGAGAACGAGCCAGTTCGATATCGCCCAATAATAAATACGCCATCGGATTACGTGGGGCTAGCTTGGTGGCTTCTTTCGCCCAGCGCGAGGCAATTTCAAAATCGCCTGCTTTTGCGGCATGCTGAGCTTGCGATAATGCATTACGTGATTGCGAATAGGGATCAGACATTCCGAGTCGGCGCTCAAATCAAACAAGCGTCATTGAACCACAACCCACAAAAAATACGCTAGGAAACTTCTGCTTTAGCGAAAATGCAGACCGATAGACGTAAAAAAGGGCGCCGCAGCGCCCTTTTTTACGTATGGGCCAAATTAAAAGTCGTGACGCATACCGATAGACCAGGTAGAACGATCCGGTTGAATTGCCAACACGGTCGTACCTTTCACAGTCGTATTCGCTACGTTACGCGCACCCTCCACGCTGACTTTCTGGTAACCGCCATAAACACTTGTCCGTTTGCTGAATTTATAAATCGCAGCAAGCGTTACGTTCTTGGCGGTTCGTTCATTCGCTTGCAACACACCCGCTGCATTGGAAACCGCATCCGCGGTTGACTTTCCCCCTTGTAAGACCAGCGTGGTTTTTCCAAACTTGTATTGCCCTGTTAGGAACCACAGATGGCCATCACCATTTGCGTTGAGCGCACTATTGCATTGCGATGTGCTCAGACCAGCATCCCCGCCGCCATTTAGACTCGCGCCACCGCCGCACACAGCGCCACCATTCTCTAGCGCATTGCTGATATGCTCGTATTGCCCAGCCAAGCGGAAGTCGCCGAGATCCACGGCGCCACCCAAACGCCATACCGACTCATCATCGCCATTCCGGCCATTCGCAACAGTTGCAACCTGTGAATCGCTCGCATTATCTTTAGAGTAAGCGACAAAGACTTCACCGAACTTGGGAACCTTATATTTCAGCGCAAGTTGATAGTCGTTGGCACCGCCCTTACCTCCAGTGCCACCCCCACCGGTTGCACTGGGTTCCGCTTGAGTTGCATCGCTGGGGACGTATAGAAGAGAGCCTGAAAACCCACTAAATTCCGGAGAATTATAGCGCAGCGAGTGATCCACAAAACCGCCCGCGCCAAGACCGTTATTGGGCCCATACATAACACCGCCCGTACCTACCGCTTGAAGGTTCGTATCACCAAATGGATCAATTGACAAACCACCGGCAAAATCTTTCAACGGCGATTGCACGCGTCCGAACTTAACTTCGCCCCAACTCTTGCTGGCTAAGCCGACCCACTGCTCACGCACATTATCGGCAACACCATTGCCGGTACGGAACCCATATTCAATCCGCGCATTGGCGCTTAGGCCATTACCTAAATCTTCTTTGATCAAGAGCCCCCAACGCGAAACACCGCCGTTATCACTGAGCGACTCCTGTCGGTAATCCGAAGCACTTGCGGCTTGATTAATCCTGACGCTGCCATATTCAACCGCAACACGACCATACAACTTGACATCGCTACCATCGGCCGCAACTGCCATCATTGGCATAGCCAATACGCTAGAGACAGCCAAAACGATTACCTTCGTTTTCATATCACCCCCTCATAGTTAATTACTACTTTTTTTGAATAGTACTTTTTGACCACCTCATTTATTTCGATAACATATATTGCAACGCAACAAATCTCAATTAAAACCTGCATAAATGTCTTTACTTCGATATATTTGTTGTATAAATGCAACGCTAAAAATTAGACACCATACATACCAACACATACAACCATTTGATTAAACGGAATTAAATTATCTTTTCAAAAAAAATGGCGCCGAAGCGCCATTTTTAATCAGCTTTTTACCTACTCAAAAATCGTGACGCATACCAATACTCCAAGTAGCGCGATCCGGCTGCACAGACAATATGGTTGTGCCAGTCGTCGTTGTATTGGCTATGTTATGCGCACCAGACACATTGACCTTCTGATAACCGCCAAAAATACGGGTACGCTTACTGAAGTGATAAATCGCGCCCAAGGTAATGTTTTTGGCCGTACGCTTATTGGCCGTCTCAACACCCGCCACGCTGATCGCATCCGCCGTCGTTTTACCGCCTTGAATCACCAACGTGGTATTACCCAATTTATATTGACTGGTTAAGAACCAAATATTTCCATCGCCATTGGTATTGATCGACGTGTTGCACTGATCCGTGGTAATGCCCGCATCTCCACCGCCGTTCGCTCTAGCGCTGCCACCGCAGGAGGTGCCGCCGTTCCCAGCAAGCGCATTTTCAATTTTTTCGTACTGCCCGGCGATGCGAAAATCACCAAAGTTCCAAGCCCCGCCGATACGCCACACGTTCTCATCATCGCCGGTGCGTCCATTGGTTGTAACCGCACGCTGCGCATCGCTGGCATCATCTTGCGAGTAACCACCGAACACTTCTCCTGCTTTGCCAAATTTATACTTCAAGCCAAGCTGGTAATTATTGGAACCCCCTTTGCCGCCACTGTTACCGCCGGAACCACCCTCTGTCTGGGTAGCATCAACCGGTACCAATAAAAGGGCCGCAGAGAAGCCGCCAAATTCAGGAGAGTCGTAACGAATACCGTGATCGACTTCAGACCCCGAACCGAAACCGTTGCCCGGTGCATATTGGGCACCGCCTGAACCTCGTGCCTGCAGGCTAGTTGAATGAAACGGATCTAACCCACCGCCACCCACAAAATTTTCAAAGGGGGAATGTACGCGGCCAAACTTAGCCGAACCCCAGTTTTTGCTCGCCAACCCAACCCACTGTTCACGCGGACCATCCGCCGTTCCCGTGCCAGTTCGGAATCCATAATCGATAAAGGCAATAGCGCTTAAACCGTTACCCAGATCTTCCTTAACTTTAATCCCCCAGCGTGATTGCGATGCATTGTCGCTAATGGATGCTTGACGATAATCATTGGCACCGACTTGATCAATCTTGGTGCTGCCATACTCGGCTTGCACTCGACCGACCAACGTAACACTACTACCCTCCGTTGCCGCAACCAGAGGTGCGCTCAACGTGCCGACGATCGCTAAAGCCAAAATCCCTTTGTTCATGTATTTCTCCCATTCAAGATGTTTTAAGTCGTGCGCCATGATAGCTAGCGCAAGTGACAAACTCGTGACAACACACCTCAGAGGGGAGCGTATAAAGCTTCGGTAACGCGCATAAAAAAAGGGGCGCCGAAGCGCCCCTTTTTCACATGCATCAGACTTGATTAGAAATCGTGACGCAGACCAATCGTCCAGGTGGAGCGATCAGGTTGATTTGCAAGAGTCGCAGTACCTGTGCCAGTGTTGTTGCCTAGGTTGTAGGAGTTAGCACCCGAGACGTTAACTTTCTGATAACCACCAAATACCGTGGTGCGCTTGCTGAAGCTGTATTTCGCGCCCAAGGTATAGTTTGAGGCCTTACGCTTGGCAGCGGTTTGGACACCAGTAGTTTCGTTGGTCACTGCATCAGCTGTCGTATGACCGCCTTGTGCAATTAACGTGGTCTTGCCCAATTTGTATTGTGCAGACACGAACCAGATGTTGCCGTCGCCGTTCACATTCAGCTGGGTGTTGCACTGAGTAGTCGAGCCACCAGTGTCGCCACCGCCTTGGATTGGACCTTGGCCGCAGGTTGCGCCACCATTGCCGCTGCGCGCATTGTTGATGTCGTCGTATTGACCGCCAAAGCTGAAGTCACCGAAAGTGACCTTACCACCGATACGCCAAACATTTTCGTCTTTCGCGGTACGGAAGTTGTTACCGGCTGCAGCAGCGACTGCCTTTTGTGCATCGCTTGCATCATCCTTGGAGTAACCAGCGAACACTTCGCCCACTTTGCCGAATTTGTATTTACCGGCGATCTGGTAGTTGTTCGTGCCGCCTTTACCGCCAACGTTGCCTTGACCGGTGGTGCCTTCAGCTTGCGTTGCATCGGAAGGAACCAACAACAAGGACGCGGTGAAACCGCCAAAGTCTGGTGAGTTATAGCGAATCGAGTGATCGACGAAACCGCCAGCACCAAAGCCGTTTGCTGGTGCATACATTGCACCACCCGATCCACGGGCTTGCAATGCGGTTGCTACGAACGGGTCAAGCGTTGCGCCGCCGTAGGTGTCTTTGAATGGGGACTGAGTACGACCCACTTTGATTTCGCCCCAGCTCTTGCTGTGCAGGCCAACCCATTGCTCACGCACGGTTTCGGACGAGCCAGCACCGGTGGAGAATGCATATTCAACTTGAGCGATTGCGCTCAAGCCATTGCCCAGATCTTCGTGAATCTTCAAGCCCCAACGCGATTGCACGCCGTTGTCGCCGATGACTTCTTGACGATAGTTGGTTGAATCAGTGCTGCCACCTTGACCAGGCGTTTGGTCGATTTTGGTGCTGCTGTATTCAGCTTGAACGCGGCCGAACAGCGTTACGCCAGAGGTGTCCGCAGATGCAACCAAAGGTGCGCCCAGCGCGCCAGCGACTGCTAATGCGATTAGTTTCTTATTCATGTATCTCTCCTGTCTGAGTTTAACTTGTGCCAACTGGTTACCTAGCCGACATCTAAAAAGCACCTCTCTATAGAGAAGTTGTGGCCATTTTGACCGGCCAGCAAGTCTCGTGACAAGTTTTTTATGGATTTTTCGCAACAACCCCAGTTCATGTGTTGCTTTTTTGCAACAACATAAAGCATTGTTTTTATATTTTTCTTTTATATTCAGTTTGTTGTGTCAATTTATTGGGGGCGCGCAACAATCAGGGATTGCGTGCACATAGGGTCGACATATTAAGAAGGATTAACGGCCTAAAATAGCCCGCATCTACTATTGAAACAAGCGTGCCAATTCAGCGCCGGGATCAGCCGCGCGCATGAAAGCCTCACCAACCAAGAATGCATTAACCCTGTTTTGCTGTAGACGGCTGACATCTTCGGGGCGAAGAATTCCACTTTCCGTGATCGCGATCCGATCACCATGAATGCGTGGCAACAGATCGATCGTAGTTTCTAGCCGGGTCTCGAACGTGCGCAAGTTACGGTTGTTGATGCCAATCAAAGGGGTTTTAAGCTGCAAGGCCAAATCCAGCTCCGCTCCATCGTGCGACTCAACCAGCACTGCCATACCTAGGCTCAGAGAAATAGCCTCAAGCTCTTGCATTTGGGTAAGGCTCAGTGCTGCCACAATCAGCAAAATGCAATCGGCCCCCATGGCACGCGCTTCATAGACTTGATAGGGGTCGATCATGAAGTCTTTGCGCAGCACTGGTAGCGCACAGGCATCACGCGCGGCGCGCAGATAATCCGGGCTTCCTTGGAAAAAATCTTTATCGGTCAACACGGATAAGCAAGCAGCGCCACCGTTTTCATAGCTAGATGCAATTTGAGCTGGTTGAAAATCCGCGCGCAACACACCTTTGCTGGGACTGGCTTTTTTAATCTCGGCAATTACGGCGGCTTTTCCTACAGCGATTTTGGATCGCATGGCGCCTACGAAATCACGTGGCGGGGGCGCGAATTCTGCCATGGCGCGCATCGCTTCAAACGACTCGACCTTTTTAGCTGCAGCGATCTCGGCTTCTTTGACGACTAGGATTTTATTCAGAATATCGGACATGCAAATGCTCTCACCGCAAAGGACGCGAAGGTACGCGAAGGAAAATCAAGTCACAAGCCATTAACTACTCGCTTAATGCCGTCTTTCATGTGTACAACATTAAAATTCAGCAGATATCCCAATTTGCAGCCACTTAACTTCAAGTAGCTCAAAATCTGCGCATGATGAATATTGAGCAATCTTTCAACCGCCTTAAGCTCAACAATCACCAGTTTTTCAACCAAAATATCCAAACGATACCCCGCATCGACCAACACACCATCGTACCGAACTGGCAAACAGTGTTGCCGTTCAATGCTTACCCCTCGCTTAACAAGTTCATGCGCTAGACATGCCTCATAGGCGCTCTCTAGCAAACCACATCCCAGCGCGGAATGAACCTTAATTGCCGAATCAAGGACAAGCTTACCAATCTCTTCTTGTCTTGGTTTTCCTTCGCGCACCTTAGCGTCCTTTGCGGTTTATGCTTTTGTTGCAAAACGTTGGGTGTAAGAAATCAATGCATTGAGCTTGGCGCTGGCAGCGCCGCTCTCGATTGCCGTGCGCGCTTTAGCGAGTCCATCCTCCAGCGTCGCCGCAGCGCCGCCAACGTAGATTGCAGCACCGGCATTGATAGCCACAATATCTTTGGCGGGGCCATCTTTATTATCAAACACGGATAGCAGCATGGCCTTGGCTTCATCGATATTGTGCACAGCGAGCTTTTCCGATGCGCAGCTATCTAAACCGAATTGCTGCGGGTTCAAGGTGTATTCGCTAACGTCACCCTCGCGCAGTTCGGCGACATAGGTATCGCCACCTAAACTGATTTCATCCAGGCCATCAGCAGCATGCACCACCAAAACATGATGGCTGCCGAGTTGTTTCAGTACTTGCGCGAGCTTTGGTACCAAGTCGCGCGCAAATACGCCCATGACTTGATTCGGCGCACCGGCTGGATTGGTCATCGGGCCCAGCAAATTAAACAAGGTGCGCACGCCCAATTCGCGCCGCACCGGAGCGGCGTGCTTCATCGCGCTGTGGTAGTTGGGGGCGAACATAAAACCAACACCAATTTCTTGAACGCACTGCGCCATCTGCTCAGGCGTTAGATTGACATTCACACCCAAGGCTTCCAATACATCTGCACTGCCGCAGGTGCTCGAAACCGACCGTCCGCCGTGCTTGGCGACTTTGACTCCTGCAGCAGCCGCAACCAACGCACTAGCGGTGGAAATATTGAAGGTATGGGCACCATCGCCGCCGGTGCCGCAGGTGTCGACTAAATTCGGCTCGCCGCTCAACGGCACTTTAGTGGAAAGCTCGCGCATGACTTGAGCCGCTGCCGCAATTTCCGCCACCGTTTCACCCTTGGCACGCAAGCCGATGAGAATGCCCGCGATCTGTACCGGCGTGAGTTCGCCGCGCATGATTTGATTCATGACGGATAGCATTTCTTCGTGCGAGAGGTCATGCTTTTCGATGAGTGCGGTAAGTGCGGTTTTGATTTCCATGTCAATTATCCTAATCGGTGGAGTCTCTGGATCCCGGCCTGCGCCGGGATGACGGGGTGTTGGCCACGTCGCTCGTCATCCCGGCGCAGGCCGGGATCCAGTCACAGCAGATCCTTGTACAAATCACGCCATTCCGAGTTGAGTTTTTCGATCAAATCCAGTTTCCATTTGCGCTTCCATTCCTTGATTGCCTTTTCACGGCTGATGGCGGACAACATAGTGGCATGCTGCTCAAACCAAACTAAATCATGAACCCCATAGCGTTTAGTGAAGCCATCAACCGCATCTGATTTGTGCTCCCATACACGCTTGATCAAATCGGACGTCACGCCAACATACAGCGTACCGTTCCTACGGCTGGCCAGGATATAAACACATGGCTGAATTGGCATCGTTCGAGTTTACTGGATTCCGGCTTGCGCCGGGATGCCGCCGTAAAACTTAAATCCGGCCCTTCAAAAAATTCTCCAACATCGCATGCCCATGCTCGGTGAGAATCGATTCCGGATGAAACTGCACACCTTCCACTGCCAATGTTTTGTGCCGTACACCCATGATTTCACCATCGTCAGTCCAAGCGGTGATCTCCAAACAATCCGGCAGTGATTCGCGTTCGATCACTAGCGAGTGATAGCGCGTCGCAGTAAACGGATCCGGCAAACCGGCAAACACACCCAAATTCTTGTGGTGAATTTCAGACGTCTTGCCATGCATCAACTGCTTGGCATGCACGATCTTGCCGCCGAACGCTTGGCCGATGCTTTGGTGCCCCAAGCACACACCGAGAATCGGTATCTGCCCGGCAAATTGTTTAATTGCGGCTACCGATACCCCTGCCTCATTCGGCGTGCAAGGGCCGGGCGAGATCACGAGATGATCAGGCTTGAGCGCGGCAATTTGATCCAAAGTAATCTCGTCGTTGCGAAACACCTGAACTTCTTGGCCCAGTTCGCCAAAATATTGCACCAAGTTGTAGGTGAACGAATCGTAGTTGTCGATCATGAGTAACATCGCATCACCTCATTCATGCCGCACATCAAGGCCGCTCAGCGCCAATTCCGCCGCGCGCAGCGCAGCGCGTGCTTTGTTGCGGGTTTCGATCCATTCCGCTTCGGGCACGGAATCAGCGACGATGCCAGCGCCGGCTTGCACGTATAGCGTTTTATCTTTTACCACAGCGGTGCGAATTGCAATCGCCAAGTCCATATCGCCATTAAATCCAAGATAACCAACCGCACCGGCATAGATACCGCGCTTGGTCGGTTCCAGTTCGTCGATGATTTCCATTGCACGTACTTTCGGCGCACCAGAGACGGTGCCAGCCGGGAAGGTGGCGCGCAAGACATCCATCGCATTCAAACCTGCTTTAAGCGTGCCATCGACATTCGAGACGATGTGCATCACGTGCGAATAGCGTTCGATCAACATGTTTTCAGTGACACGCACGCTGCCGGTTTGCGCGACGCGGCCGACATCGTTGCGCCCCAAGTCCATCAACATCAAATGTTCGGCGCGTTCTTTAGGGTCAGCTAAGAGCTCATCGGCCAAGGCGCGATCCGCTTCCGGTGTTTGGCCACGTGGACGCGTGCCGGCGATGGGACGTACGGTGACGACATTGTTTTCCAAGCGCACTAGAATTTCCGGTGAGGCGCCTACGACATGAAAGGCGCCGAAATCGCAGTAGAACATATACGGCGATGGGTTCAGGCTGCGCAAGGCGCGATACAGCGTCAGCGGATGCGCCTCGAAAGCTTGGCTCATGCGCTGCGATAAAACGACTTGCATGATGTCGCCGTCGAGAATGTAGCGCTTGGCTTTGGCTACGGCATCCTTGAATGCCGCTTCGCCAAATTCGGATTGTGCGGCTTGTGCTGGTAACGGCAAAGTTTCAGGTACAGGTGTCGGCGCACGCAATTGGCGCTGCAATTCTTTAAGGCGCTGTTGCGCCATTACATAAGCATTCGGTAGCGCAGGGTCAGCATAAACAACCAGGTAAAGCTTGCCGAAGACGTTATCGACGACAGCTAATTCTTCCGATAGCAGCAGCAGTATATCCGGCGCGCCGATCACGTCCGGCTTATGCACGGTCGCAAGTTTTTTCTCAACGTAGCGCACAGTCTCGTAGCCGAAATAGCCCACCAACCCGCCACCGAAACGTGGCAAGCCCGGCTGCGTCGCGGCGCGATAACGCTCGCCAAAATGCTGCACGAAGGCCAGCGGGTCGTCGGTTTCCAGCGACTCGACGATGCGCTCACCGGTTTCTACCGTGACCTGATGGCCACGCACCGTCAGGCGCGTTTGCGCCGGCAGGCCGATGAAGGAATAACGCCCGAAACGTTCGCCGCCTTGCACCGATTCGAGCAAATAGGAAAAGGGTTGATTGGCGAGTTTGAGGTACACCGACAGCGGCGTATCTAAATCCGCCGGCATCTCCAGTGTGACCGGGATGCGGTTGTAGCCTGCTTGCGCAAGCTGTTGGAATTCTTGTTCAGTCATGGTTTGCTTCCGAAAAAAGAGTATCACTCCGAGCCGACCAGCGGCCCGTCCCTGGTGTATGCACTAGGGGCGCCATCGTAGCGCGCGAGTCATATCCTTTTTCATCATCAACCTTTTACGACTTTTTTTGCCGCGTCGAGTAGTGTAGGCACCACGGCATCCAGATCCAATTCAGCAACTGGACGGCCACGGTTATAGCCGTACGGAACACAGAACACGGGACATCCGGCGGCGCGTGCGGCTTGCGCATCGTTGAGCGAATCGCCGATCAACAGCAGCTCTTTTGGCTCAATGCCGAAATGCTTGCAGGCATGCAGCAACGGCATCGGATCGGGTTTTTTCTTCGGTAAAGTATCGCCGGACAGAATCAATTCGAAATAGTCGAACAGGCCCTTATCCTTGAGCAATGGATGCGTAAATTTTTCCGCTTTATTGGTAATGCAAGCCACATGGATGCCCGCCTGCTTGAATGCTGCCAACCCTTCCAGCACCCCCGGAAAGATGGCGCTTTTACGGCTCACATGCGCGCCGTAATGCTTTTCATAGCTGGGCAACGCGCGACCAAACAATTCAGCATCCGGCTCGGCTTGCATGTCACGCGTCAACACGCGCTTCACCAAGCGTGATACACCATTGCCAATATAGGTTTTCACCGTCGCCAAATCGATCGGCGGCAAGCCTAGTTCTTCGGCCATGGCAATTGCGGCATCGGCCAAGTCCGGCGCGGTGTCGAGCAGCGTGCCGTCGAGGTCAATGACCACGGCCTTGATATTGAGGGGTAATTGAGGTTGCATAAAAATTAAAATCTTTCACCGCGAAGGACGCAAAGATCCGCGAAGGGAATTATAAAGGAAGCATCCCTTTGCGTCCTTTGCGGTTCCTGATTGATTAAGCTTTTGCCAGTTCCGCACGCATCGCACCGATAATCGTGTCATAGCGATGTGGATCGGAATCTTTAGCCGCACCGAACACGGCAGAACCTGCCACAAACGTATCGGCACCAGCTTTAGCGATTTCCGCGATATTGTTGGTTTTCACGCCACCGTCGATTTCGAGCCAAATTTCTTTACCGGTTTTAGCGGTGTAGGCATCGATTTTAGCGCGCGCTAAACGCAGCTTAACCAAGGCTTCAGGAATGAAACTCTGACCGCCGAAGCCGGGGTTTACCGACATCAACAAAATCATGTCGATCTTGTCCATGACGTGATCCATCAAATCCAACGGGGTGGCAGGGTTGAATACCAGACCCGCTTTGCAGCCGCTTTCTTTGATCAGACCCAGGGTGCGGTCGATATGCTCGGAGGCTTCTGGATGGAAAGTAATAATGTTTGCGCCAGCCTTGGCGAAATCAGGAATGATGCGATCCACCGGCTTCACCATCAGGTGCACGTCGATAATGGCATCGGTCAGGGGGCGAATCGCTTCGCACACCAGTGGCCCGATAGTCAGGTTCGGCACGTAATGGTTGTCCATAACGTCAAAGTGGACAACGTCCGCCCCGGAGGCGATCACATTGGTAATTTCCTCGCCTAATTTGGCGAAATTCGCGGACAAAATGCTGGGCGCGATGCGAAAGTTGCTGGCCATAACGATTCCTTAATCAGAAACAAAGCCTTGCATTTTACCTGGAAACATCTGCCCTTGCCTATGTGCGCGTTTTGAGGTGCAATAGTGGGATGGCCGACTCAATTAAATATGAAATTCAGGTAAGCACGCAGGTGGAATACATCCCCGATCAGTCCAGCGAAGAGCAGGATCGCTATGTGTTCGCCTATACCATCACGATCACCAATACCGGATCGATTGCAGCGCAATTGATCAGCCGTCATTGGATCATTACCGATGCCACCAATAGCGTGCAGGAAGTGCGCGGCTTAGGCGTGATCGGGGAGCAACCCTTGCTCAAGCCTGGCGAGAGCTTCGAGTACACCAGCGGCTCGGCAATTGCTACGCCAGTCGGCACCATGCAGGGCACGTATCAAATGGTGGCGGAAGACGGCACCAAGTTCGATGCGCAGATTGCCGAGTTCACCCTCAGCATGCCGCGCGTATTGCACTAATCGCTATTTAGATTGATCGTCTTTCTTGTCTTTTTTAGGCAAGGTAAACCACACGATAAAGACTAACAACCCCAGCGCAACCGCTGCTTCCAGTGCAAACCATCCCATCGTACTCACCCGCCCTTCCATTGAACTAAATCGGCTGCAACCCACCTAAACGCTTGTAACGCGGTTAAGCCTGCTGCTTAAGCTTGTTATACTAACCCACCCCTCATTTTTGGTCATTCGATGTCTGTCATTCGCGCTAGCTTCATCTTTCTTGTATTAATCCTAGCGGGTTGCGCCACCCCGCCTTCCGCACCACCGGCCACACCGAGCATCGTGGTCACACCACCCGCATGCCCCCCGACTCCACTGCAAGCCAGCGCCCCGAGCGCGCTATTGAAGCCAGCCGATTGGCCGCAACTGACGGGCTGGTCGAACAATGACGCTTTAGCGATCTGGCCTGCATTCATCGCGAATTGCGGCCAACTCAAAAAACAAAATGTGTGGCAAGACGTATGTGCCGCTGCCGCCAGCATGACGCCGAAAAACGATCAACAAGCGCGCGATTTTTTTGAACACTGGCTGTTGCCGCATCAGCTCGTTATTAGCGATGGCCGCGACAGCGGGCTCATCACCGGCTACTACGAACCCTTGTTATTCGGTAGCCGCAAACCCAGCGCGCGCTTCCGTTTCCCGATCTATGGGGTACCGGACGACATGCTGAACATCGACTTATCCAGCATTTACCCGGAATTGAAAACCTACCGACTGCGTGGGCGAATAAACGGCAATAAGGTGGTTCCCTATTTCAACCGCGCCGAAATTGATGCCGGCCGGGCAGCCCTTAAAGGTCGTGAATTATTTTGGGTGGACGACGCGGTGGATTTGTTTTTTCTGCAGATCCAAGGATCCGGACGCGTGCAATTGGAAAATGGTGAAACCGTGCGCGTCGGATACGCCGATCAAAATGGCCACCCTTATGCATCAATCGGCAAAAAACTAGTAGAACAAGGCGAGCTACAACTGGAACAAGCCTCGATGCAAGGCATCAAGCAGTGGGGCGAGCATAATCCGGATAAGCTCAACGCCTTGCTCAACAGCAACGCCAGCTATGTGTTTTTTCGCGAACTTCCACCGTCCCCGAAAGGCCCCCCGGGTTCCTTAGGAATACCGCTGACCGCAGGCCGCAGCTTGGCCGTAGATCCGCGCGCCGTAGCCTTGGGCAGCCCGGTCTATCTCGCCACGACTTGGCCTAACAGCACGCAAGCCCTCAACCGCCTGATGCTCGCGCAAGATACTGGCGGCGCAATCAAAGGCGCGATTCGTGCTGATTTCTTTTGGGGGTTTGGAGCGGAAGCTGCCAAAAACGCTGGCAGTATGCGTCAAGAGGGGCGTATGTGGGTGTTACTACCGCGCGAACAAAATCCGCTTTGATGCAGAGCGCTCCTGCGCTATTGATTGCTCCGTTGCTCTACCGAAAACTCGAGTTCGTAGTTCACCGTGCTCCGCACGGCGCGCCCCTTGCGCATGGCGGGTTTGAAGCGTCCCGATTTCAAGAAAACCAATACCGCTTCATCGAACCCCCAGCCAGGCGGATCGACTGCCAAGACAGTCGCCTCATCCACGCCACCGTTCTCGTTCAGCAATAACTTAACGCGAACCTTGCCGCTAATATTCAGTTTGGCTGCCTGCGCCGGATAAACCGGATCGCCTAATTTGCTCGGCGGCACATCCACTTCTTTCAAGCCATAATATTTTGTGTCCAAGGGTAAGGGGGCATCGAGCATTACTGGATTCGCTGCCGTTTCAGGCATACCCGGTTTGGACGCTTCGTCTGAGCGCGTCTGCGCCGGACTCGGTGCCACCGGCGTAGGCGGAACGAAATTTTGCACTTGGCTTTTAACCGGCCCTTCGATCGAACGCACCAAAACCTCATTGGCATTCACGGCATTCCAAGGAATCAAGCGCGCTTCGATCGTGCGGCGTGGCCGGCTACCCTCCTTTTCAACCGACCCAACATGTACTTCGAAGATAATCAGCGCATGCAATGCTAGCGAAAGCAGGAAAGCGATAATCAAGCGCGTTCCACCGTTTAGCGGCTGTATCTGTTGTTGAGGGTTATTCATGCTGGTTTTAGTATTTTAGCGAGTCCCAAGGCTTGCAAGTCAATGCTATGATGCTTTTATTCTTTGGAGAAAATTGTCATGGCGCGTTTTTTGATTCCACTCCTCTTGCTGCTGACCGGGCAAGCCGTTGCCGCAAGCGATATTGTAATTCAGCAGACCAGCGTCAAATCGCGCGATATCGATGTCCCTATCGAAATCGCCATGCCCGCAGGCAAAGGGCCGTTTCCACCCGTATTATTCATTCACGCCAAACGCGGCATCGACGAAAACGAACGCAAGCACATTACGGAATTAGCCGAACAAGGTTTTTTGGTCGTGATGCCGGACTGGCAAAGCGGACGCATGATCGAACGCTGGCCTTCCGAGCATAACCCCGAAACCGAATTGGACGTAGAAGCCGCAATGGATTTTCTGATCAAACATCCTAAAGCCTGCAAAACACCCATTGGTATTGTCGGCCAATCACGCGGTCCTTATTACGCCATACGATTGGCGGCAAAACGCGGCAAAGATATTGCTGCCATCGCCAGTTACTACGGCCATATGCAAAACCCCAATGCGCCGGAACCAGATCAATTGTTCCGCGCCGCCCCAGAAGTTTTTCAAATCACCACGCCCATCCTGTTCCTGATCGGCGAACAAGACTTTGAATTGCGCCGCATGAGCGGCGGTCGTGCCTTCTACGCGTTATACGAGCGCGGCGTGCCCGTGGAACTCCAGTACTACCCGCTTGCCCGACGCGCGTTCGACTTTCGTGCGGATCAATCCCCGGAAGAGAAAATTGCTACCAAGCATGCACGGAAACGCGTGAAGGATTGGCTGTATCAGTGGATGAAGTTGGATAAGAAAGGGCATTGCAAATAAACCGGCCGGGTTCCAGGCGATCAAAATCTCAAGCCCCTAATCTTATCCCCGCTTCCGCGCCACCATATCGATCAGCGCCGACATTCCATAGTGCTTAGTTCCTTCGGCAACAAATTCCTCATGCGCCGCGAGGTGCAATATTTCCAGGTCGGAAAAAGCTGCGCGCAATAAGTCCGTCGTGTACATATTTTCCACAGCGGACGGTCCGCCGGTTTTGTATTCAATTTGCTTCGGCGTATAACCTTGCAGAATCAATAACCCACCGGGCTTCAATGCCGCCTTGATATGCTCAAATAACAACGCCCGTTGTTCTGGCGTAGCGAACTGAATAAAAATCGCGGCAACAATATCATAGGTACGCAATGGCCAATCCCAATGCAACACATCGGCCACTTCAAAGCCAAGCGTTACACCGCGCTCTTGCGCCAATTTCTTGGCCTTCTCCACGGCCGGCACCGAGTACTCAACGGATAAAACATCCAAGCCTTGCTCGGCGAGCCAAACTCCATTACGCCCTTCTCCGTCCGCCACAGCCAGCGCGCGCTGGCCAGGCTTCAGCAGCGCCTGCTGCGACGCTAAAAAGGCATTGGGTGCCGTACCAAAAACATAGTGCTGTTCGGCGTAGACTTCATCCCAAAATCGACCGCTCACTTCTTGCTGGTATCTTTCGATTTGATTTCTGCCAAGCGCGCCGTAGCATCCTTCATGCCTTTTTCAATCTGCTCGCTGGGAATTGCGCCTGGGATCAAACGCCCGTCTTCAAAAATCAACGCCGGTGTGCCGTTAATATTCAATTGATTGGCTAAGGCAACATTACGTCCGATCGGCGTTTCACAATCACCCTTATTCTTCGGTACTTGGTTTTTCAGCATAATGTCTTGCCAAGCTTTGGCGCGATCTTTAGCACACCAGACTTTTTTCGATTTATTGGTGGCATCTGCATGCAATTGCTCGATTGGATACAAAAAGACATACAACGTATAGTTGTTCAGTTTTTCGATATCCGCTTCCACTTTTTTGCAATACGGGCAATCCGGATCTTCGAACACCGCGAGTTTGCGTGAGCCATCGCCTTTGACGATTTTGATCGCATCCTCAAAGGGTAAAACATCAAACTTTACCCGCATTAAATCGCGAATACGTTCTTCAGTTAAATTGCGTTTAGTCTTAGCATCGACAATCGCGCCAACTATAATGAAATCCGCTTTTTCATCCACATAAAACAAGCGATTGCCAGAGAATATTTCATACCAACCGGTCATTGGCGCTGGTTTGACACTTTGTACTTGCAGTTCCGGTAAACGCTCCTGGATCAATTTTTTGATCGCAGCATCATTCGCCCATGCCCCCGTTACGACAAACATCAGCCCCAGTGCGGTTTGCGCTATCAATTTAAATTTCATAAATTTCCTTTCAATGTTTAAATGTTAAGGGTTACCTAAGGCTTGCTTCAGCAATTGTTGCTTTAACCAAGTCAAACGATTGGTGGCTGCCAAGCCGACATTCCGTACCCAGCCTAACATAGGCCACGACCGATTAAATAAGTTCTGTAAACCATCCGTGACGCGCTGCATTGCCAGGATTTCCTCACGCCGCGCACGCGCATAGCGGCGCAATAAATACACATCGCCACAGCCCAACAACCCGCGCTCGGCCAAAACACTCGCCAACACTTTGGCATCCGCAAAGCCGAGATTCACCCCTTGTCCGGCGAGCGGATGGACTTGATGCGCGGCATCGCCCACCAAAGCAATACGCGGTTGAATCAAGGTTTCCGGCTCGATCAAATGCAGCGGGAAAGCGGCCGCTGGCGTGATCAATTCTAAAACGCCCAAGCGCTGATTACTCGCTTCCGCTACCCGTGCACTCAATTCCGATGGTGCGAGTTGCAATAAATCCTGCGCTAACGCTTCTTGTAACGACCAGACCATGGACATGCGATTTCCGGGCAACGGTAGATAGGCCAAGATACCTTCCGGTTGAAACCATTGGAACGCCGTGCCTTGGTGCGGCAAAGTCGTCGCAAAATTCGCCACCACGCCGAGCTGTTGGTAGCTCTTATCGCTCGCCTTGATACCGGCCTGCTGACGCACCCACGAATGCGCACCATCGGCAGCAACCATCAATTGCGCATTGATTTCCGTACCATCTTCCAGGGTGAGTCTCGCTGCATCCACTTCGATGACCAACGCTGCGCAAGTCGCAGGACAAAATAATTGCACATGCGGCGCCGCTTCCAACGCCTGCCACAAAGCCGCTTGCAGCAATCGACTTTCAACAATGTACGCGAGCTGCCCCAGGCCAGCTTCGTAAGCACTGAAATCAAGCCGCGACTGACCATCATCGCCAAAAATCGCCATCGCTTCGACGCGTGTCATGCGTTGCGCATCCAGCGCTGACCAGATGCCAAGCTGTTCCAAAAACTGCGCACTACCGGGGCTAATCGCATAAATGCGGTTATCCCAACTGGCATCGACTGGCACGGCTTGCGGCACACGCGCTTCAACCAATGCGACGCGCAAGCCGGTATCGCGCAAGGCGAGCGCCAAACTGCTGCCGACCAAACCGGCACCGACAATCGCGACATCGAAGTTTTGAATAGCCATACTCAATTAAAATCCTTAAAAATCTTGAAACGCAAAGGGCGCAAAGGCACGCGAAGGAAGGCAAAAACTTACTGGTAAACCGTAGTCACGCTTTCTGAAACCTAACGCCGTTGGTTTTCCTTTGCGTACCTTCGCGTCCTTTGCGGTGAAAATGTTTTAACCCTTCGCCCCAAAAATCATGCGCCGCACCACGAATGATTTAGCCAGCGGCAAAGTATCCAAAGCATTCAATGCTAGCCCGCGCAGTTGGCGCAAACCGGGAATCGCATTGGAAAAACCGCGTACCAGTAAATCGGTAAAAAACACCCCGCCCTGAGTATCCAAGCGTCGCCCTGCGACATAGCCACGCAACATTTCAGCGCTGCCGATGGTCGATGGTTCGCACGCCAGTATGGTTTGCGCCAGCTCCCAGGCATCGCGTAAGCCCATATTGAAACCTTGTCCCGCGACCGGATGCAGCATTTGTGCGGCATTGCCAATCAAGGCCAATCGCGGGCCCGTAGTCGGTTTACTTTGCTGCAAGCCGAGGGCAAAACTGCTGCGTTTTCCGACTGACAAAAAATCACCTTGGCGGTCGCCGAAGTGCGCATGCAATTGCGCTAAAAATTCCGCATCGCTCAAGGCCAGCAATGCTTGTGCGCGTTGCGGGGTCGCGGTCCACACCAAGGCATAATCTTTGCCGCTCGGCAACAACGCCGCCGGGCCATCTTCGGTAAATCGCTCATAAGCTAAATATTGATGCGGCAAGGCGGTGCTGACATGGCACACCACGGCGCTTTGCTGATAGTCGCGCGATTCACGCACGATGCCGGGGATTTGTTTCAAGCCACGTCCGCCATCGGCCAGCACCGCTAAGCGCGCGCTCAGCGTCTTATCTTCCCCTGCTTGTGTAAATTGCACTTGCGTTGCCGCAACGCCAGGCGTCAACGCCGACACTTGCGCACCGGTCAAATAGCGTGCACCGCACTGGCGCAACGCCGCCTGTAAGGCGTTTTGCAATTCCGCATAAGAAATCACATAACCCAGTGCTGGCATGCCGGCTTCCTCAGCACTGAGCATGGCGCGACCAAAGCTGCCGCGTTGCGAAATGTGAATACGTGTAATCGGGGTCGCGGCTTGGAGTTGTTGCCAGATGCCGACTCGTTCCAAAATCAAGCGACTGCCATACGACAAAGCCAGCGTGCGCGTATCGGTGCGCGGCGCGCTATCGGCCTGCGCTTCCAATACGGTCACGCGTAAGAGCTCAGGTGCACCTTGGCTCAGCGCCAAAGCCAGTACCGCCCCGACCGGGCCGCCGCCAACGATGATCACGTCGGCGTCGTATGTATTTTTGGGTTCATCCATAAAAACCTTTTACCGCGAAGG
>JAHECG010000032.1 GCA_024641855.1 Betaproteobacteria bacterium
GTGATACAGCGTGGCGAGATCCAAGCAACGTTAGGATTGGGTGCGAGTTGTAGGGTGGTGGCTGCACTCCCCCCGGTACGGCCATCACGGCCATAGGTCACCGATGTCGTAGCCGCAGTAATTGCAACCGAACCATCGATCGCGGATTGCGTACGTAAAACGGAACTGCCTGCGTTGACGCTCCAACCATTGCCCCAACCACCCGTTGCCGCACTGAGAGTGACGTCGCCATTGCGCTTCATGGCTTCGCTGCGGGTATACGTAATGGCGGCAAATAAATCGAATGAAGCCGTCTTAACGCGCTGCGCTTGTACGAACTCGCGGAAGGAAGGTACCGCCACCGTCAGCAGAATAACCAAGATAGAAATCGTGATCATTAGTTCGATTAACGTGAAGCCGAGAACACTACGTTTAATGCAGATAGAAGGATGTTTCATCATGCCCCCTATTTCTGCCATTTCGCAGGCGGCGTTTTAGCTCCGCTTTGATCAATATAAACCGGGCCGTCGCTGGCTTGGCGCGTCCCGGCGATGGGAACCGCTTGTACGGTATAAGTGGTAGACGTTGCTGATGCCACGCTCAAATTGTAAAAGCTGGATACCTCTGTCGGCACCGACAAACCCAAACTGGAAAAGCTGGCATTGTTATTTACCGGAAGATAAGTCCTTGAATCGAGCAGGTACTGCTCTTCTTTATTGGTGACGTCCAACATGAAACTTTGCGCAGCCGCACGGGATGCCCGAATCAGATAATTAATATAAGACGGATACGCAATGGCCGCGAGTATGCCGACCACCGCAACTGTCACCATCAATTCAATTAACGTAAAACCTGTAGCTCGTTGCCGCATGAGAAAATCCTTTTTTAGCGCTCTATGTCAGGCTAACGGCGCTCATGAATTTCTCTTTAGATGCGTTCTTTAGACCAGTCAGATGAGCGGTCGTTTGTTAAAATGAGCGGTAGATGGAGTTAGGTACATGGAAAGAGTACGGGCATTTTTATCAAAAAAATGAAGGTTTTTTTCCGTACTAAAGTCCCGGGCTAAACCCCAGAATAATCACCTATTACACGCGGCGAACACGAATCTTTTGACGCTAAGCACTCAGTGAACTTTGAATTTGAAAATACTGTTTTAACCGCACTCATCTTGATTGCGGCACTGCTCTACTCTTCCGTGGGACATGGGGGCGCGTCCGGCTATATCGCGGCCATGGCATTAGTTGGCGTTGCGCCGGCCACCATGAAGCCTACAGCTTTAGCACTGAATATCTTGGTTTCCATGATTGGGGTACTTAAGTTTTACCGTGCGGGTGCATTTTCTTGGCGGCTATTTTGGCCGCTCGCTATCACTTCCATTCCCTGCGCATATATTGGCGGTTTACTCACTTTACCAACTCACCTGTTCAAGCCGCTGATCGGCCTGATTTTAATTTATGCCGCGTGGTATTCCTTCAAAACCTCTCGCATTTATTCTCAACCAACGATACGCGTCGCTGCGGTGCCGATATTAATGTTGTCCGGTGCGCTGCTGGGTTTGTTGTCTGGTCTCACAGGGGTGGGGGGCGGAATATTTTTGAGCCCCTTGCTGTTGCTTTTCCGGTGGGCCGAAATCCGCGTGATCTCTGGGGTAGCGGCAGCATTTATCTTGGTAAACTCCATGGCAGGCTTATTGGGCGTAATGTCGAAGGGCATCAACTTTCCAAGCGCGTTACCGTTCTGGGCCATGGCGGCAGTGATTGGTGGCTATATCGGCGCAGAATACGGCAGCAAGCGCCTGACCAATCCCGCCATTCGCAAACTACTCGCGCTGGTATTGCTCGTAGCCGGGATCAAAATGCTCGCCACGGCACGCATGCTATAGGCGCTGAGGGCTGCTGAAAAGTCTGCCACGGTACGATTAGAATCCATTAGACTGGCTGACATCGTCGGCTAAACGTCTTCCAATAACAATCGCCATCAACGCTACTAATCCAGGTGAAAACCATGAACAACGATATGCCATTACATAAAATTTCGGCACTTTCTTTCCGGCATGCGGTGCCAAGCAATATGCTCGCAGGGGTTTTAATTTTGCTGGCTGGCCCAACTTTCGCTGGATCGGTGCAACTGTTTGAGCACAGCGCATCTTCTGTCGCCAGCGCAGGTGCGAATCAAGCCGAAGCTAAAGATGCCAGCGCAATGTTCTGGAACCCTGCCACGTTAACGCTCTTGCCGGGTAGCAATGTCAGTGCGGCTTTCCATTTGATCGAGCCCACCGGTAAATTGAAGGACTTATCAGGTCAAACCACCATCGGCAGTTCACCGATCTCTGGCGGTGATGGCGGTTCGCCGGGCGTCCTATCGCCAGCGGCTTCTTTCTATTACACGAAAGCGATTTCTGCTGATACGACAATTGGTGTTGGCCTCACCGCACCCTTCGGCCTCGCTTTATCTTATGAAGATAATTGGATCGGCCGCTACCATGCGTTGGAGTCCGAATTGCTCACGGTGGATATCGGTCTTTCAGTGGGTTATCAGGCGACGCCAACGCTAAGCCTAGGATTCGGCGTTGACATGCAATACGCCAAGGCCACCTTCGGCAATGCCATTGATCTAAGCACCGTTTGTCTCGCCACGTTAGGTGCAGGGCCATGCGCCGGGGGGTTTAACGTGCCGGGGAATGCCTCAGCCGATGGTCGCGTCACACTCAAACAAGATAGCTGGGCACCCGGTTGGAATGCTGGCCTGATGTGGAATGCGGCACCAAATTTACGTTTTGGTTTGGCCTATCGCTCCAGAGTCAGCCATGAGTTGAAAGGCAGCGCCAACTTCGTCAAGCCATCGACCTTACCCGCGGCGGTGAGTAGTCTCGCAGCGCTGACCAATAGTGGAACCCGTACCGACTTGCCGCTGCCGGCCACCCTCGCGCTTAGTGCTTTTTATCAGGCCAATAACGCATGGTCAATCATGGGTAGCGCCACTTGGGCACAATGGTCTCACAATAAAGAACTCCGGACGCGCTTTGAAAATGGCGCGCCGGACTCCGTCATTGCGTTGGATTGGGAAAATACTTGGCGTATCAGCGCTGCAGTTGGCTATCAACTGACCTCGGCATTCACCTTGCGTGCCGGACTGGCTTACGATCAATCTCCAACAACTTCGGCGGCGCGACAAACCCTACTGATTCCAGATGCGGATCGCTGGGTTCTGGGTCTGGGTGGGAGTTATGCCTTGAGCAAAACCTCCTCGATAGATTTCGCTGCCACGCGTTATTTCTTCAAGAATCTACCCATCGAACAAAATGGCACAGCACCGGGTAGTTTCAGCGGAAGATACCCACATGCAGGAATTAATGCAGTTTCGATTCAAGGGAATTGGCGCTTCTGATGACGCAATAGACCCGCAATTTATTTGCTGGTCATCACCCACACGCCATCCCAATTTTCTGCGGGCGGATTGGCCATGTAGTAATCGATGCGCTCCAAATGGGTTTTGGATGGCTTATCGCCAGGGTGTAGTTGCAGCGCCTCGGTAAAGCAGTGTCGGGCACTGCGCCAATCACGTTGACGCAATGCGCTATACCCGGCGAGATAATGTTTCAGCACCTGGCTCATATTTGGAAACTGCTGCTCGGTGTAATGATCCAACACTTCATAGATGGCGACTGGATTGGTTTGCCCCTTGACGCGCAACACATCGATTTCTCGCAGCACATAATCATCGTGCAATTCGTTCACCGTATATTCGCTGATGAGAATTTTTGCGCCATAAGCCTTGGTCACGCCTTCTAGCCGCGAAGCAAGATTAACGTGATCGCCGATTACCGTATATTCCAATCGTTTCGGCGAGCCGATATTGCCGACAATCACATCGCCGGTACTGATCCCTACGCCAATATCGAGCTGAAATTGTTGCTTACTGGCTCGTGATAGATTGAGCGCATGCAGTGCTCGGAACATGCCATTAGCAGTTTTCACGGCATCGTCCGCATCATATTGCCCATTAAAGGGCACACCGAATAAGGCCATGATGGCATCCCCGATGTATTTATCCAGCACGCCCTTATTGCCCATGATCACATCCACCATGCGCTCAAAATATTCGTTCAACATCGACACGGTTTCACGTGGGCCAAGTTGTTCAGAGAGAGTAGTGAAATTACGCAAGTCGGAAAATAAAATAGACACCACCTGATTTTTACCACCAAGCTGTGACTCGCCGGATTTCAGCAATTCATCGACGACTTCTGGACTCATGTAGCGCGACATCGTGGTGCGCATGCGCTTTTCACTGCTGATATCGTCCAACACCAGCATGATGCCGATGGTTTCATTATTCACATCGATCAAGGGCATGGAGGACATGTTCACGGATGCCGTCGAGCCATCGACCAAATGCAATTCGGTATCCAGCACATCTTCCTGCTCGCCGGTCTGCTTCACTTTCTCGATGCCGTGGCAAATCCATTCATTTTTTTGTTGGAATAAATCCGAAGCGGTAACGCCTAAAATCGCCTGCGCGTCTTGTTTCAAAATTTCCAGCGCGGCCTCGTTCGCCGTTAATATTTTGTCGTCCGTATCGAGCGTCAGTACACCGCTACTGGTACTTTTCTGAATCGCATCGTTGTATTTCTTTTCGTTGAGCACCTCTTCGAACAGCTTGGCGTTTTCTAACGCCACGGATATTTGCGCGGTGAAAGCCGCCAGCCGATCCTCATCCTTAGCGGTAAATACCCCGCCGCGTTTATTCAACACTTGCGTAACACCGAGCTTTTGTCCCGTTTTGCTGACGATCGGCATGCATAAAATGGTTTCCGTTTTATAGCCGGTCTGCTTATCGACAGCCTGATTGAAGCGTGCGTCCTGATAGGCATCCTGAATATTGGCAAGCTGCCCTGAGCTGAACACGGCACCTGCAATGCCTTGCGTGGCAGGAATACGAATCTCGGTGACATCCATGCCTTGGGCGTAGCGCGACCAAAGCTCGTTGGTTTTAGGGTCGAAAATCATCAAAGTGCTACGATCGGCGTCGAGCAATTCCGTGGTTGCGGAAATAATGCGTTTCAACAACTCATCCAGATTTAACTCGCCGGCTAAATTCTTTGAGATTTCCAAAATACGAACTTCTTCTTGCAGGCTTTCCGTCATCCGGTTGAAGCCTCTAAATAGCTCAGAGTATTCATCGGTTCCGGTAATCTTCAAAGTGCTGTCTAAATTGCCGCCTCCCACTTCATTCATGGCGTTAATTAATTTATGGGCGTTGCGGGATACTTCGGAGGCAGTCATGATCGACATCGCCAGCGCGCCCCCCGAACAGATCAACACCACCCCTGCTACCCAAATCACCAACGGCGACATTTCCAAAAATGAAACATTGCGATGCAAATCCGTAAAGAGCAATTGGACTTTAAAAATAATCGTGGCTGAAAAGTACACCAACGGTAATGCCGCAATAAATACCGACAGATACAACAGTTTATTTTTTAGCCGAATACTGATTATTTCGGCTTGGTGTTCTTTCGTGATGAATTGACAGAACTGCCAAAGATATTCCACAACCGGTGTAATCGTCTTAGCCGTGACGAAGTATTCGATAATGGCGTGGGCCGGGGACGAGAAAAATGCGATGGTCGCCCCAAACGTATAAATCTGCCAAGGTTTATAGCCGACATCGAAAAACACATTGCCGATCATCATGGCAATCATGGTAAAAATCGCCGCCAGCGGTGCATGCAAGAAGGTCACCCGCAAAAAAGACAGGTAAGGCATATTGAGTGCTCGCACGATGCCTTGCGCGATGGTTTCGTTATCCGGCACTAAACCCGCATCCAATTGACTCAGCACCGAGCCTAATTTTTGATAGTGGGCATTTAAAGCATAAATATCGATCGAGACGAAGGCGAGGACAACGGGCAGCGTAATATATAAAAAGTACCACCATTGATCAGTGCTAAAACCTAGACCAATGAGGGCGAGTAATAAGGTAATGCTCACTGCGGCGCATGAGCCTACGACATACAACCTAACAAAGCGCCAGTGCAGCTGCTTTGACGTGAATGGTTTGGCAGTCTCAGCTGCCCGCGCGACATTCAAGTGATCTCCATCCTCTGTTTAGGTTAATGTCATGCCGAATCGTAACATATTGTAGCGATTGAATAAGCGCTCACTAAATGCGCGCCCCCTTAGGGTCTACGCACCAGTCGCGGGTATTGGCGAACTAAGCTTAATCCGTTATTCCAACCAAGCGCGCAAGTAAAAAAGCCGAAATCCTTCTGATGAGCGTGCCGGCCCAATAACGATAGCCGGAAATAAACTTTTTTCCGGGTCTCCTGCAGCACGTGCGGCTTGCTCAGTGTCTTTTACATAAACGACATTTTCGGAAAATCGCTTACGATTTTTGCCCGGCGCATAAATAACGGCAAAGCATTCATTCACGACAGCATTTTGTTCTAGGTGTAATCCTTTCATCCCTCACCCTATCCTTCTGTAAGATCTTTTAATCATCGCATGATACATTTTGCGCTACCCGCATCGCTAAGGGTTTGACCGGCCACCGGTAAAAATTCCCAATCATAGCTGTCGGCGTTCAATCGCATCTTCAACACCCCCCAACTCTCACTATCCGCCACTTCACTGAATGCATGCCGTTTATCCATTGGATAGAGCTGCGCCCCTCCGGTGCCCACTACAAAAGATCGTATGCCGCGAATTGGATCCTGAGCGCCTTGTGCGTTCATGGGCTTAAAACGCTCATAGATATGATCATGCCCAGTCACGACAACGCTCACACCTTGTTGATACAACAGCTTCCAGAATGCTTGCGTACGCACATCCGAACCATGCGGCCCTGACGAATAGCGTGGGTGATGCCAATAAGCGAGGACACAGCGCTGGCGATGCTGACGTAAATCAGCTTCCAGCCAACGCAATTGCGCAGAATCTGCTTCGAGTTCGCGATTGCTGTTCAACGACACGATATGCCAGGTACCGAGATCAAAACTGTAATAGCCTTTTCCTGCTTCGCCCGCACGCGCGCCAAAATAATCAAAATATGCCGTCGCGCCCGGCGTGCGGTACTCATGATTACCTGGAGCAGGATAAGTCCGATCTTTAAACACACCCCAATGTGGCGCATAGCAACGCGAAAAATCTTCCGCACTACCATTGGGATAAGCTAAATCGCCTACCGCCAAGACCGGATAAGGCAGTGCTTTGATGATTTGGGCGGTGCGCTGCGCACCTGGGGAGTTACATTGCGCGACATCGCCCGCGATCAATACGACTGGGACCTGCTCATACGCAAGGGATGAACCCACCATCAGGGCGAGCACGATAAATCGAAGTAACGTTTTTGTCGCTACGGTAAGCATGATTTGGTGATGTTAGGCGTTACCCACATTGCTATCGGTTGGCGAATGAAAATAATCGCTTTCTTCGGCAAACTCGCGCAATTCTTCGCCCAGCATTTTCATGCGATGCGCCGACGTGGCGACTTCAGCACAGGATTCACACGACGGATCGGCGCATGGCTGATGCGTAAACAACCAAAACTGAATCGCCCCCGCCAGCAAACCGGAAGCCACATCCCATGGGTCGGCCTCTTTATCTTGATCTAAAAGCTTGTTGCCCATTTCGACAACTGTCATCGCCGCTTGATCAAAAGGCGAGGATGTTTCTTCTGAGATGCTCATAGCGTGAATCCTCGGCGGGTGAAAAAGAGGTTACGTAAAGAATTTGTCTAAGCGCGCGAAGGCTCGAAGGTCGCGTCTAAATTCAGATCGTCGCAATAATCGAAGAACTCACCCCGCAGCGTTGGGATATGCGTTTTGGCCGGCACACCGACTTCCATTTGCACCGAAAACATTTGCGTTCCTGTGTGCGGCGCGGGATAGGTATCGGTACTCAGCTCTTCGATATTGATGCCGAAACGCGAAAAGAACTTCGCCAGGTTATGCACAATGCCAGGATGATCGAGTGCCACCACTTCCACATGATAAGGCAGCACCGGTTGGCTCAACTCGCGTGCGCGCGTGCGCTTGACGACGATACTCAATCCCAACTGCGTGCCCAGTGGATCAAGTTGCGATTCCAGCTTAGAGAGCGCATTCCAAGGACCGGAAACCAGCACGAGAATCGCAAATTGCCCACCCAGCACCACCATCCGGCTTTGTTCGATATTGCAACCGGATTCGTTGATTTTGCTGGAAAAACGCTCGACGAGTCCGACTTGATCCTCGCCGGCGGCGGTAATGACTAAATAATCGTTGGTTGCAGTTTGCATAGGTGTCCTCTAACCCCGATTATACCTGGGGATGCGCCCGTTCCAGCTTGGAGTGCAATTTATTCAACGCATGGATATAAGCCTTGGCCGAGGCCACCACAATATCGGTATCCGCGCCTTGACCGTTGACGATGCGTCCACCAAGCGATAAGCGCGCCGTAACTTCGCCCTGCGAATCAGTACCGCTCGTAATATTGTTGACTGAATACAATAGCAAATCTGCGCCGCTTTTAACGATCGCCTCAATGGCCTTGAACGCCGCATCAACTGGGCCACCGCCTTCCGCCGACGCCTGCTTTTCGGTTCCTTGATCCATCAATACCAGCGTGGCATGCGGGGTTTCGCCAGTTTCAGAACAAACTTTGAGGGATACGAGCTTGTAAGTCTCTTGCTCCAAGGCTTGTGCTTCATCGCTCACCAAAGCATGCAAATCCTCATCGAAAATTTCATGTTTTTTGTCTGCCAATTCTTTGAAACGCGTGAACGCAGCATTCACGGCTTCTTCCGAATCCAACTCGATACCGATTTCTTGTAAGCGGGTACGGAAAGCATTGCGCCCGGAATGTTTGCCCAACACCATTTTATTGGCGCTCCAGCCCACATCTTCGGCGCGCATAATTTCATAGGTTTGGCGATGTTTCAGTACGCCATCCTGATGGATCCCCGATTCGTGAGCGAACGCATTGGCGCCAACGATGGCCTTATTCGGTTGCACCGCAAAACCAGTGATACTGGAAACCAAGCGCGAAGCCGGCACGATTTGTGTGGTGTCGATGCGCGTATCGCAAGCAAAGAAGTCTTGTCGCGTACGCACCGCCATCACCACTTCTTCCAACGAGGCATTACCGGCACGTTCGCCCAAGCCATTGATGGTACATTCCACCTGACGTGCGCCCTGGAGCACGGCCGAAAGCGAATTGGCCACGGCCAAACCCAAGTCGTTGTGGCAATGCACGGAAAATACGGCTTTATCCGAATTCGGGACGCGGCTGCGCAAATTATGGATCAGTTCGCCAAATTGCTGCGGCATGTTGTAGCCGACAGTATCGGGAATATTCACCGTCGTGGCACCCGCCGCAATCACGGCTTCCAATACGCGACACAAAAAATCCAATTCGGATCGCCCCGCATCTTCAGGCGAAAACTCGACGTTATCGGTCCACTTGCGCGCCCAATGCACGGCTTTGACGGCCTGTTCGACCACTTGATCCGGCGTCATGCGCAACTTTTTTTCCATGTGGATCGGGCTAGTCGCGAGGAAGGTATGGATGCGGCTGGAGGCGGCATCTTTTACCGCTTCACCGGCACGATCAATATCGCGTTCCAAAGCACGTGCCAAACCGCATACGGTACTATCTTTAATCACGCTGGCGACGGCTTTCACCGATTCAAAATCGCCGTTCGAAGCCGCCGGAAATCCGGCCTCGATGACATCGACTTTCATCCGTTCCAACTGCTTTGCAATCCGCACCTTTTCTTCTTTGGTCATGGATGCGCCGGGGCTTTGCTCGCCATCGCGCAAGGTGGTGTCAAATATAATTAAATGGTCTTTCATGGTGTTCTCCATGCAATCGTGCCGCATTAGGCCGCACGAAAAAATTCTATAAGACCGGAAGTTTATCCGATCCGCTAAAAACGACAACAGGGATGAGGTGGAAGTAGTTAGCGCGCGACGCGCAGCAGCAGGCTGGCCAGCAGAACGTTGGCCAGAAAAGAAATAAACTGATTTTGGTTAAATGCGAACATGGGAGTAAATATATCGGCTTTTTTTAGCGTCTGCAAGAGCACGGCGGCATTATTCTGCCGCAGCGGGTGTTTTCTTTTTCTTGATCAAGTCCATCAACCACAAAACATACCCCGATAAAGCATAGGCCACGAAGAATAAAAACAACACCAACGGCGGCTTATAGGTGAGCAAGGCAAAACCGAGAATAATCAACAGCAGCGCAACAAAGGGGATGCTTTTGCGCATATTGAATTCTTTAAAGCTGTAATAGCGGAAATTGGAAACCATACTCACACCGGCAAACACCGTGACGCCCCAGGCGAGCCAACTGACATCCTTACCAACAAAACCGTAATCGTCCAACACCCAAACGAAACCCGCCACGACGGCTGCCGCAGACGGGCTGGGCAAACCTTGAAAAAAACGTTTATCTGCAACATCGAGCTTGGTATTGAACCGCGCCAAACGCAGCGCAGCGCCCACGCAGAATATGAAAGCGCCGATCCAGCCCAATTTACCCAAACCCTGCAACGCCCATACATAGGCAACCAGCGCAGGCGCAACACCAAATGAGACCATATCAGATAGGCTGTCGAACTCCGCGCCGAATGGACTTTGTGTATGCGTGAGGCGTGCCACACGACCATCGAGTCCATCCAACACCATCGCCACAAAAATTGCGACGGCGGCTTGGTCATAGCGCCCGCTCATCGCTTGAACGATGGCATAAAATCCAGCAAATAGGGCTGAGGTGGTAATTAAGTTGGGCAGCAAATAAATGCCCTTCTTACGTAGCGTCGGATCGATTAAGGATTTGTGGGTTCGCATAGCTATTGAATTAAATCACATCAAACCCAGCTTGGACAGCGATGCTCATGACAAGCGGGCGAGAACATCCGTCCCTGCATGCACTTTATCGCCGATTGCTACGCTCGGCTGGGAGCCTGGGGGTAGATAGACATCCAGCCGCGATCCGAAACGAATAAACCCATAACGTTCACCAACGTTGAGATGCGCCTCCGGTTTGGTGTAGCACAAGATACGACGCGCAATCAGGCCTGCAACTTGCACGACCGTAATTTGCTCCCCGGTATCCAGCGTCATTGCCACCGCATTGCGTTCGTTTTCCAACGAAGCTTTGGGTAACACTGCATTCAAAAATGCCCCGGGGTAATAGCGTACATATTCCACGGTACCGTTGACGGGACTGCGTTGCGAGTGCGCATTAAAAACATTCATGAATACGCTGATTTTCAGTGCTGGCACGTTGCGGTAGGGGTCCGTGGTTTGCTCGACCACCACAATGCGCCCATCGGCGGGCGAGATCACGGCATTGGCATCGGTGCTTTTCGGTGTACGTGGTGGGTCACGAAAGAATTGCAGGATGAATAAGAAAATCACCCACAACGGAAACGCGGCCCACTTGCCATACAGGTAATGCACCGCAAGCGCTGCAATAATGGATAAGGCCAAAAATGGCCAGCCCTCGCGGGCAATAATAGGATGAGGGTATTTTGACATCGGACGTATGGCATGCAGCGTCAAAGCCCGGCGCAGAAGAATCTATTCTGCGCCGGACTGCTGACGCCAAGCACTTTAGTTTTTAGAGGAATCAACCAGCTTGTTTTTGGAAATCCACGGCATCATGGAGCGCAATTTAGCGCCCACAATTTCAATTGGATGCTCGGCATTTTGACGACGACGTGCCGTCATTTGCGGGTAATTCAAAGCGCCTTCCAAAATAAAGTCACGTGCGTATTTACCGTTTTGGATATTGGCCAAGGCTTCGCGCATGGCTTGACGCGATTGCTCGTTAATCACACGTGGGCCCGTCACATATTCGCCAAACTCGGCATTGTTGGAGATGGAGTAGTTCATGTTGGCGATACCACCTTCGTACATGAGATCCACAATCAGCTTCAACTCATGCAAGCACTCGAAGTACGCCATCTCTGGCGCGTAACCGCCTTCAACCAGGGTCTCGAAACCCATCTTCACGAGTTCAACTGCACCACCGCACAACACGGCTTGTTCGCCGAACAAATCGGTTTCGCACTCTTCGCGGAAATTGGTTTCGATCACACCACCCTTGGTGCCGCCATTGGCGCAGGAGTAGGACAAGGCAATTTTCAGCGCCTTGCCGGAGGAGTCTTGATGCACGGCGATCAGCGAAGGCACGCCGCCACCTTGTTTGTAGGTGGAACGCACTAAGTGGCCCGGGCCTTTTGGTGCAATCATGATCACATCCAAATCGGCGCGCGGTTTAATTTGTCCAAAGTGCACATTGAAGCCATGCGCAAAGGCCAATACGCCACCTTTTTTGATATTGGGTTCGATCTCTTGCTTATAGACCGCAGGCTGCATCTCGTCCGGCACTAAAATCATGACAACATCGGCTTCTTTCACCGCAGCGCCGACTTCTTTGACGGCCAGACCGGCTTTTTTCGCTTTATCCCATGAGTCGCCACCTTTACGCAGACCAACCGTGACTTTCACGCCAGAGTCTTGCAGATTCAGAGAGTGCGCATGGCCTTGCGAACCGTAACCAATGATGGCTACTTTTTTCTTCTTGATGATGGATAGATCAGCGTCTTTGTCGTAATAAACTTTCATGATTTCCCTTTCGAATACTTAGATGACGAATACTAATTTGATTTGCAACCAATCGGCACGCCAAACAGCCTGCCGACGTTCGCGTTAAACTTTAAGCACGCGCTCGCCGCGCCCAATACCGCAAGCACCTGTACGCACCGTTTCCAGAATCACACTCGGGTCGAGCGCTTCTAAAAACGCATCCAACTTTGTGCCGTTGCCGGTGAGCTCAATCGTATAAGTGCTATCGGCGACATCGATAATGCGACCACGAAAGATGTCTGACATGCGCTTCAACTCTTCACGCCATTCGCCTTCGGCTTTCACTTTCACCAGCATCAACTCGCGTTCGATGTGCGCACCTTCGTTGAGATCCAGCACCTTCACGACCTCAATCAGTTTATTCAACTGCTTGACGATTTGCTCAATCACCTCTTCGGAGCCGCGCGTGACAATCGTCATACGCGACATGGATGGATCTTCGGTCGGTGCCACGGTCAGCGACTCGATGTTATAGCCGCGCGCCGAGAACAAACCGGAAACGCGCGAAAGGGCACCGGCCTCGTTTTCTAATAAGACTGAAATATTGTGTCGCATCATTTACAAATCTTCCGCCAGAATCATTTCCGACAATCCTTTGCCGCCCGGCACCATCGGGTAAACGTTCTCGGTTTGATCGGTGAGAAAGTCCATGAACACCAATTTATCCTTCAGTTTGAAGGCCTCTTTGATCGCGCCCTCAACATCTGAAGGTTTTTCGATACGGATGCCGACGTGACCGTAGGCCTCTGCCAACTTAACGAAATCCGGCAAGGCATCCATATACGACTCGGAGTAACGATTACCATGGAAGAACTGCTGCCACTGCCGCACCATACCCATATAGCGATTGTTGAGCGTCAGCACTTTGATCGGCAAATGATATTGCTTACAAGTCGAGAGTTCCTGAATACACATCTGGATACTGGCTTCGCCGGTAATACAGGCGACATTCGCTTTCGGGAAGGCCATTTTCACACCCATCGCCGACGGCAAACCAAATCCCATCGTACCCAGACCACCGGAATTGATCCAACGCCGTGGTTTGTCGAACTTATAGTATTGCGCCGCCCACATTTGATGCTGGCCGACGTCAGAAGTCACGTAGGCATCACCCTTCGTCACTTCGTATAACTTTTCGATCACGAACTGTGGTTTGATGATTTTGGAAGTGCGATCATAATTAAGGCAATTCTTCGAGCGCCATAATTCGATTTGTGCCCACCAGGCTTTGAGCGCTGCCTGCTCGCCCTTATCTTTCGATGCCTGCAATTGCTTGAGCATTTCACCCAACACTTGCCCAACGTCGCCGACGATCGGCACATCGACTTTCACCCGCTTGGATATCGACGAGGGATCAATGTCGATATGAATGATCTGGCGTTTTTCCTGCTTGAAGTGTTCGGTATTGCCGATCACGCGATCGTCGAAACGTGCTCCGACGGCCAGCAGCACATCGCAATGCTGCATCGCCATATTGGCTTCATACGTGCCATGCATACCGAGCATACCCAAATGCTGACGATCACTCTCAGGGTAACCGCCCAGCCCCATCAACGTGCTAGTACACGGCACGCCCAATTGCTTGATGAGTTTAATCAGCGCATTCGATGCCTCGGACAAAATCACGCCACCGCCGGTGTAGACAAACGGACGCTTTGCGGAAAGCAGTAACTTCACTGCTTTCTTGATTTGCATCGGATGGCCTTTGGTCACGGGACTATACGAACGCAGGCTAACGCTTTTGGGGTAGTCGAATTTCGCGGTATGAATCGTTACATCTTTAGGGATGTCCACCACCACCGGGCCAGGCCGACCGGTTGCCGCAATGTGAAATGCCTTTTTCAACGTAGGGGCAATATCTTTCACATCCTTGACCAAAAAATTGTGTTTCACGCAGGGACGGGTAATTCCGACCATATCGACTTCTTGGAAAGCATCCAGTCCGATGGCTGCAGTCGGCACTTGGCCACTGATAATCACCATGGGGATCGAATCCATATAGGCCGTAGCGATACCCGTGACGGCGTTCGTGGCACCCGGGCCACTCGTTACCAAAGCCACGCCAACGCGCCCCGTTGCACGCGCATAACCGTCCGCAGCATGGACAGCCGCTTGCTCATGCCGCACCAGTACGTGCTTCACTTTGTTTTGTTTAAATATTTCGTCGTAAATATAGAGCACCGCGCCGCCCGGATAGCCGAAAGCAAACTCCACGCCCTCTTCCTGCAAACAACGAACGGTGATCTCCGCGCCAGATAATTCCATAAAAAGCCTTGAACCTTCAAATATCGCGAAAAGAACTTGAAACAGTAACGTTTGCGCTCAGTTTGGTCAAGAGGCAAATGCCAAAAACATTTTATTTCCCCGTAAGTTACGAGGGATTACACAATTTTGGAAAAGTCCCCCGTAAACGCATTCGCGCTGCAAAATAGTGCGTGGTTTGTTACCATGTCAGCGCCTAAAACATTAGAAAGCATCGTCTGGCTACCCAGCACGAATTATCCGAATTCCTGAAGAGCGTGGAACGCCGTGCGTTCAAACAGGCCTATTTCGCCGTACGCAACGAAGAATCCGCGCTCGACATCGTGCAAGACGCGATGCTAAAGCTTGCGGATAAATATGCCGCTAATCCAGGTGAAGAGTTGCCGATGTTGTTTCAGCGCATCTTGCAAAACACCATTCGCGACTATTACCGACGTCAAAAGGTTCGCAATACCTGGACAACGCTGCTTTCGGCGCTAACGCCTAGCCATGCGGAAGAGGATTTTGACCCCCTGGAAACGTTGCAGCCTGCGGATGGGTCAAATGACAAAAACACACCTTACGAACAATTAGACAGAATGCAACTTGTTGGTTTAATTGAAAAAGAAATAACGGCCTTGCCGCCACGTCAACGCGAAGCCTTCTTACTGCGTTACTGGGAGGAATTGGATGTGGCGCAAACCGCTGAGGCCATGGGTTGCTCGGAAGGCAGTGTTAAAACGCATTGCTCACGCGCAACGCATACTCTGGCCGCCGCTTTGAAGGCGAAAGGAATTGAATCATGAACGAACGTGAATTCGCTAGCAAAATCAAACAAGATTTGAGTTATGGCTCGGCTCGCCTGCAAAGCCAGGTAGTGGATCGTTTGCGACAATCGCGTGAGCGCGCCCTGCATGCATTCGCCGCCAAGGCCGTTCGTGAAGATGCTTATGCCTTCGCGGGCCATTCTAGCCACACGCACGAGCATTTTACCGCAAACCGAAAATGGCTTTCATTTGCCATTATCCCAGTGCTATTGATTGGCGCGCTCTACTGGCAGCAACTTGAAAACAGTCGCGAAGATAGCGTTGACGCCGCTTTGTTAGCCAGCGATATTCCGCTCAATGCTTTTGTCGATAAAAACTTTCAATCATGGTTAGATCAGTCCTCGCAGCGCTAGGCCTGTTTTGCCTGGCGTTAGCGCCAACCTGCCAAGCCAGCGACAAAGCGTTAAGCCCTAAGCCAAGCACCACCAAATCCGCCAAGGTCGAGCCGAAAGCACCGACTTGGCAGCAACTGACCCCACAACAAAAACAACTGTTAGCCGAACTTGCGACGCAATGGGATCAGCAACCAGATCGACTGCGCAACAGCTTGATCAAAGTCGCAAACAAATATCCCAAAATGAAACCGGATGAACAACAACGGGTACGGCGTCGAATCACGCGCTGGGCCAGCCTGACCCCAGAGCAACGAGAGATTGCGCGCCAACGTTACCAAAAAATCAAAACCCAACCACCCGAAAAACAAAAAGAAGTAAAACAGAAATGGGAAAAATACAAAGCGCAAAAGCAAAGTGAGCCTACCGCTCAACCACTGCTAGAGCCGGATCCAGACGAAACGGGCACTACCACCGTAGACGAAGGCACCTGAAAAACCCGCCACGATTTCTCTGATCGCCACATGGCATGCTTAAATACGTAATCCTATGCTAGAAGCCATCCAACAAAGTCCTACCGCAGCACAACCAATTTATCCGAATCTCATGCGGCGTTTATTTAGCATGCTATATGAGGCGCTTGTACTATTTGGCGTGTTATTCGTCGCCGTATTAGTGTTTATGTTATTGCGCGACCCCAGCGCACAGGGCGCGAAAATTTATTTTCAGGCCTATATATTTTTAGTGCTGCTGTGGTATTTCACCTGGTTTTGGACGCATGGTGGTCAAACAGTTGCCATGCGCGCATGGCGTTTTCGCGTGGAGCGCATCGATGGTCAACCCATCCGCTTCCCACAAGCCTGCTTGCGCTTTGCCTTGGGATGGCTCAGTTTGCTGAGCATTCTATGGGCTCTGTTCGATCGCGATAAACAATTTCTGCATGACCGACTGGCGGGCACACGACTAGTCATGGTTTAACGCCGTTCAAACCACCACAGGTATGTCGTGGCCGCAACAAAAAAAATCAGTGTCGGAGCAGCGGCGCTAAGCCAGGGCGTCCAATCATGCAATACCCCCAAATTGGCAAATACGCGATTCAGCAAATGGAACGTCAAGCCCACCATAATCCCGCCGAAGACCTTGCCACTCACCCCGCCCATGCGCGAATGAAAGAATGCGAATGGTAACGCCATCAGCATCATCACCAACGTCGCAAACGGATAAACCAACTTATTCCAAAGCGCAATTTCAAAGCGTGAGGTTTTTTGTTTATTTTCTTGCAAATGCTGCATATAAAAATACAAGTTCCAAGCCGACATTTGCTCAGGGACGACCAGCAGCACACTCAACATATCGGGATTTAAAACTGAATTCCAATACGCCTGCGGCAAGCGCGTAACCTGTGTACTTGAAGCATCGAAACGGGTTTGCTCAACCTCGGTGAGAAGCCAACTACTATCCTTCAAAAACTTCCCTTCACGCGCGAAACTGATAGCCCGCAAACTACCATTAGGGTCGAATTCGTAAATACGTATACCGATCAATCCTGAATCGGGCAGCACTTCTTTGACATTGACGAAACTCGCCCCATCCTTGACCCACAAACCGGATTTGAATTCCTGCGCTACGACGCTATTTAAGGCGCGCGTTCGCAGTTGGCTCGCCAAACGTTCGCTGGGCGGCACGATGAATTCACCCACCACAAAGGTCAACACCACAAACAACAAGCCAGCGCGCATCAAAGACAAAGCAATCCGTGCAGCCGACACGCCTGAAACACGCATCACCGTAATTTCAGAGTAATTCGAAAGCTGCACTAATGCATACAAGCTCCCAATAAGTGCCGCAATCGGAAACAACTCGTAGATCCGCCCCGGTATTTCTAAGCCAACATAGGCCAGAATATAAAGTAAGTTATAGTTACCCTTACCTAAGCTCTCCAATTGATGCACAAGATCCAGGAACGCGAATACAACCAATAGCGCCGCAAACACCAACAGCGTACCGTTGTACACCTCATGCATAAAATAACGATTTAAGACTTTCACTTACGCATCCAATGTAAAAGCGGTTTCACGGTTTGCCGACGATAGTAAAAGAAGGTAACAGCCAGCAGCATGACGAGATGCACGCTCCACACACCTAGCCAAGGCGACACCTTGCCGTTAATTACCGAAGCATGCGCAATCGAAAGTAAATTGTTATAAATTGTGTAAATCAAGAGCGCCGCAATCAAATGGAAGGAACGTCCTGAACGCGGATTAAAATAACTCAAGGGCACCGCTAGCAACATCAACAAAATGGCGCTCACCGGTAAACTCAAGCGCCAATGCAACTCGGCGAGATTGGGCAAACTACGGTTACGAAGTAAATCCAATGTTGGTATCGCTTTCGTGCTCGGCACACCTAATTTAACTTCATACGGTTCGATACGAACCGTATAACGCTGGAATTGCATAATTTTGTAATCCGGTTTCCCCGCAGTCCCCTCATAACGACGCCCATTTTCCAGGGCCAGAAAGCGATCGCCATTCGGTTGAATAAATTGCGCCCCTTGCTTAGCCACGATAATGCCGAGCTTTCCATGTTGCTCCGTGCGCATGAACACATTTTTTACAATGGCTTGGCTCGTGCCGAGGCTTTCGACGAAATAAACGCGCTCGTTCTGTTTTGATTCTTTAAATACGCCGGGCGCAATTGATGAAACATCTTCGCGACTTTCCAATTGCTGGCGATATTCGGCGCTTTTGCGTAGCGACCATGGGGAAAGAACCAAGCTAATAATGGCGACAAAAAAGAATATCGGGAGGCCAATCCGCATCACCGGTGGAATCCAGGACATCATCCCCAAACCGGCGGTTTGCCACACGACCATTTCATGGTCACGCGCCATACGCGATAAGGTAAGCAATATTGACAAAAACAGCGTGACCGTTAGTAGAACCGGCAGTGCGCTCACGATCCCAAAACCGAGGAAAGCCAGTACGGCTTCAGGGGCTATGAATCCAGCGGCAGCCTGATTCAAATAACGGACCCATTGCGTCACGGCGGTAATCGAAATCAAGGCGATAAACACTGCCAGCATGGTCAGCATGATTTCTTGAATAAGGGCGCGACGATAAATCATAGGTGGGATATAACTTTGACTTTTAGGGCCAGAATCGAGAATAATCGACAAACGGCGTCATTATCTTAAGTATTGAATGCATAAAGAGGTGTAGAACATGGAATTTAGCATAAAAAGCGGCAGCCCGGAAAAACAGCGTTCTGCCTGTGTCGTCATCGGGGTATTTGAAACCCGTAAATTGACCCTGGCGGGCGAAATGATCGACCGCGTTTCAGAAGGCTATCTATCCGATATTCTGCGTCGCGGCGATATGGAGGGGAAGAGCGACAGCACGCTACTCTTGCATAATGTTCCCAACACGCTGTGTGATCGCGTACTCCTGGTAGGTTTAGGCAAAGAGCGCGACTTCCGTGAAAATGAATATCGCAAAGCGATCAAGATTGCGATCAAAACCCTCAATGAAACCGGCTCGCTGGAAGCCGTAATCTACCTCACCGAACTCGGTGTCAAAAAACGCGATATCACTTGGCACATTGAACAAGCGACGATCGTCGCCATGGAAGCGGTATACCGTTTCGACAAACTCAAAAGCAAGCAAGATGAAGTGCGGCGCCCATTGCGCAAGCTGACGTTATCCGTAGAGCGCCGCAATGAAATCGCAGAAGCAGAAAGTGCCGTTATCAGCGGCCAAGCTATTGCCCATGGCATGAACTTAGCCAAAGACTTGGGTAATTTACCCGGAAATATTTGCACCCCAACCTATCTGGCCGAGCAAGCACAAGGCTTGGGCAAAACCTACGGTATGGAAGTCGAAGTATTCGATACATCCGACATCGAAAAGCTGGGGATGCATTCTTTTCTTTCGGTCGCCAAAGGCAGCCGCCAACCCCCAAAACTGATCGTACTGCACCATCAAGGTGGTCCAAAAAAAGCAGCGCCAGTGGTTCTGGTCGGCAAAGGAATCACCTTCGACGCTGGTGGCATCTCGCTCAAACCCGCCGGTGAAATGGATGAAATGAAATACGACATGTGCGGTGCAGCCAGTGTACTCGGCGCATTCAAAGCCATCGCACAAATGCAACTACCGTTGAATGTAATCGGCATCATCCCTACCTGCGAAAACCTCCCCGATGGTGATGCCAATAAGCCGGGAGACATCGTTACCTCGATGTCAGGCCAAACCATCGAAATTCTCAACACCGATGCGGAAGGCCGCTTGATTTTGTGCGATGCCCTCACCTATGCAGAGCGCTTTGAGCCCCAGGCGGTTGTTGATATCGCAACCCTCACGGGCGCCTGCGTAATTGCATTGGGCCACCATGCCTCGGGATTATTCAGCAATAACGACCCCCTAGCGCGTGAACTGATGCACGCAGCGGATGCCGCCTATGACCGTGCTTGGCATATGCCGCTATGGGCTGATTATCAAGAGCAACTCAAGAGCAACTTCGCGGATATGGGCAATATTGGTGGTCGCGCTGGTGGCTCCATCACCGCGGCTTGTTTCTTATCGCGCTTTGCCAAAAAGTTTGATTGGGCCCATTTGGATATCGCCGGCACCGCCTGGAAATCCGGAGCTGAAAAAGGCGCTACCGGGCGCCCCGTGCCGTTACTTACCCACTTCTTGATGAAACGCGCCAAGGACTGATTACCCAGTCACCGACACCGCCATGACACGTATCGACTTCTACACCAAAGTGGACGACAAATTGCGCTTCGCAGGCAAACTTTGTGCGAAAGCCCTCGCACAAAAAATGCGAGTCAATGTGTATGCGCCTGACAGCGTGCTGGCGACGCGCTTCGACCGACTCCTATGGACCGATAGTGCGACCAACTTCATCCCGCACTGTCGCGCCGATGACCCGCTTGCGCCGGAAACACCGATTCTGATCCATGAACGCGAAGGGGAGTTATTGCACGATACGTTGCTCATTAACCTTGATCAGGCATGGCCTCCTTTTTTTAGTCGCTTTGAGCGCGTCATCGAAATCGTCAGTATCGACCACAAGGATACGACCGCAGCGCGTGAACGTTTTCGTTTTTACCGCGATCGTGGCTATGCCATGCAAACCCACGATATGAGCGCAAGCCATGAGTGAACCACGCGAAGACGTACTAAACAAATTGGATGCGCTTCTCAATAAACACGCCCCTAGCGCGCCCGATATTCCGGTGTTAACCGACCTCGTCGACCAACCTCGTATCGATTTAGACGTCATTCCCGTACTTACCGAAGAAGTCAATATTGCAGCAGCGCCCAAACCCGAGGACACCCCTGCGGCGACAGTACAACACTTGCCACCACCGGCACCGCCAATCAACCTCGACCTAGTCCCCGCATCGACAATTGAAACCGAACCGCTCGAAGCCGACGCACCCACCTCCGTACTAGCACGTTTGGAAGCAGTCGAAGCCGAGGTTCAAGCAGAAATAGACGCACGCATTGCACAAACTCAATCTACGCCTATCGCACCCCCTTCCATCGGAATTCCACAAGACGCACCCTATATTCCGCTGTCTCCGGCCTTAGACGAACCGCGCGTGCCAAATATAGCAACGCATTTACCACAAGAGGCCGCGCAACAGATTGCCACACTCATCGAAGCCGATATCGCACGGTTGATTCAAAACAACCTGAACCAAGCCCTAGCCGAAAATTTGCCCAGCCTCCTTAATAACGCCCTGGATAAAGCGCTTTCCAGTATGCTCGAACAATTTATGCTGCATATCGAAGAAGTCGTACGCCAATCCATCGCCGATGAATTAAAAAAACAACTCGCCCCCTTCAAACGACCAGCCCCACCCAGCAAGCCTTAGCCGCGTTTCCGGTATAATTCCCGCCTTTCTGTCCTAGATAGTCACCGCTTATGGAATCCACAAATAGCGAACTCGCTAAAAGCTTCGAGCCGCACGAGATCGAGCGCCGCTGGTATACACAATGGGAAAATCGCGGCTACTTCACAGCCGGGGCGACCCCTGACCGCAACGCCTATTGCATCATGCTGCCGCCACCCAATGTGACTGGCACACTGCATATGGGCCACGCCTTCCAACACACCTTGCAGGATGCCTTGATCCGCTATCACCGTATGCGGGGTGATAACACGCTGTGGCAACCCGGCACCGACCACGCCGGCATCGCCACCCAAATCGTGGTGGAGCGCCAATTAGAACGCATCGGCAAAACCCGCCACGACCTCGGTCGCGAAGATTTTGTACAGCGCGTCTGGGAATGGAAGCAAGAATCCGGCTCAACCATCACGCGCCAAATGCGTCGCTTAGGCACCTCGCCCGACTGGTCGCGCGAACGCTTCACCATGGATGAGGGCCTGTCTCAGGCGGTTACAGAAGTCTTTGTCCGCCTGCATGATGATGGCCTGATCTATCGCGGTAAACGCTTGGTGAATTGGGATCCAGTCTTGGGGACCGCCGTTTCCGACCTGGAAGTGGTATCAGAGGAAGAAGACGGTTTCTTGTGGCATATCCGCTATCCATTGGAAGATGGCAGCGGCCATTTAGTAGTCGCCACCACACGCCCAGAAACCATGCTGGGAGACGTGGCTGTTGCCGTGCACCCGGATGACGAGCGTTACCAAAAACTCATCGGCAAATCCGTGCGCCTACCGCTGGCGGAGCGCTCGATTTCGATTATCGCCGACACCTATGTCGATCCAGCCTTCGGTACCGGTTGCGTCAAAATCACCCCAGCACACGATTTCAACGACTGGCAAGTCGGCCAACGGCATAAATTATTGCCGATTTGCATCCTCACGCTCGACGCCAAGATCAACGATTTTGCGCCCGCTGAGTATCAAGGCTTGGATCGCTACGAAGCACGCGCCCGTATCATTGAAGATTTGCAAACACGCAATCTTCTGGAAGACACCAAGAAACATAAACTCATGGTGCCGCGCGGTGAACGCACACATGCCGTAATCGAACCGATGCTCACCGACCAGTGGTTCGTCAGCATGGAAGGCATGGCCAAGCGCGGCTTGGATGTGGTTGAAAACGGCACACTGAAGTTCGTACCCGAAAATTGGACCTCCACCTATAAGCAATGGCTGGACAACATTCAAGACTGGTGCATTTCGCGCCAACTGTGGTGGGGTCATCGCATCCCCGCCTGGTACGACGAAGATGGCAAAATTTACGTCGCACGTACCCTGGCCGAAGCGCAACAGCAAGCCGGCAACAAAACGCTGTCTCAAGACGAGGATGTGCTCGACACGTGGTTCTCCTCCGCCCTGTGGCCATTTTCGACCTTAGGCTGGCCGAATCAAACACCTGAACTGCAACGTTATTTACCTACCAGTGTTTTGGTCACCGGTTTCGACATCATCTTCTTCTGGGTTGCGCGCATGGTGATGATGTCGCTGTATTTCACCGACAAGATTCCATTTCACGAAGTCTATGTGACCGGCCTAGTGCGCGATTCGCACGGCCAAAAAATGAGCAAGTCCAAAGGCAATATTCTGGACCCGTTGGATCTTATCGATGGCATTGAACTCGATCATCTGGTGAACAAGCGCACCAGTAATTTAATGAATCCGAAGCAAGCGCAGTCGATCGAAAAAGCCACGCGCAAAGAATTTCCGAATGGTATCCCCGCTTTTGGTACCGATGCACTACGCTTCACCTTCGCGAGCCTCGCCACGCATGGCCGCGACATCAAATTCGATTTACAGCGCTGCGATGGCTATCGCAATTTCTGTAATAAGCTATGGAACGCCACACGCTTTGTGTTGATGAATTGCGAAGGCCACGACGTCGGCTTGGATGCCGATCAACCGCTGCAATTTTCCGATATGGATAAGTGGATCATCAGCCGCTTGCAGTTAGCGAAAAAAGAAGTTGCCGATGCCTTTGCCCAATATCGTTTCGATCAGGCTGCACAGGCTGTGTACCAATTCGCTTGGGACGAATATTGCGATTGGTATTTGGAACTGGCCAAAGTGCAACTGCAAAGCGACAACGCTGCCGCGTGCCGCGCCACGCGCCGTACACTGGTGCGCGTATTGGAAACCATCTTACGCCTCGCCCACCCGCTCATCCCCTTCATCACCGAGGAACTGTGGCAAAAAGTTGCACCCTTGGCGGGTAAATCAGGCGAGAGCATCATGCTGGCCCCCTATCCCAGCGCGAAGCTCGATAAGATCGACAACAGCGCGTTGGAGAAAGTGGCTCTCTTGAAAGACATGGTCAACGCCTGCCGTACCCTGCGCGGCGAAATGAATATTTCACCAGCGCAAAAAGTTCCTTTGGTGGCTCTCGGGGACACGACGACCCTTGCCGCCTTCCAACCTTATTTATTGGCTTTAGCCAAGTTATCAGAAATGCACATCGAAGCAGAAGCCCTGCCCCAAACGCAGGCACCGGTGCAAATTGTCGGTGATTATCGTTTGCTGTTAAAAATCGAAATCGATGTGGATGCGGAATGCGCCAGAATCGACAAGGAAACAACACGCTTGCAAGGTGAGATCACCAAGATCGAGACAAAATTAGCGAATGCCAGCTTTGTGGACAAAGCACCCGCCGCTGTCGTGGCGCAAGAAAGAGAACGCTTGGCAGGATTTAAATCGACACTCGAAAAATTATTAGCACAGCGCGAAAATCTGAAATAGTACTGTCAAAAACACGACAACAACGTCTGAATCTTGATACCTCGGAAACGCATTTATGACTGCTGGGCCCTTTTTGGCCCACCTTGTTTTTGTTGAATTTCCAATTGCCGTTGATACTCTTCTGCGCTGATTTCTTTCACGACCAAGCCATCTTCTACAATATATTCATACTCCTCCAAAGGATCAGGCTCTAAAGTAGCCTCTCGCTCCTCTTGGCGATGCTTGGCGTGCTCCAACTCAGGAGATTCATGTTTTGGATGAAGCCAATCAAACATTTACGTACCCTTATTAAAGTCAGAACTAAAACTCATTATTCATGTACAGTAGACGCAAGTAGCGTGCCAAACTGATATCGACCCATTGCAGTAAAAATTAATTCAAATTCGCCAACGTCACGACGACTCAATTGAAATCAGATACGACGAACGCTGTTGACAAGCCCCATCAATCATCTCAATATTGATTCAAACCAAGCTTTAATGGGAGGATAACCATGCCGCACCAAATGTTGCAGTTAAAAGACCAAGAAATCACCATGCTGCGTGATGAAATGGAAATCTTAATGAGTGAACGCCAAATGTTGTTGCGTATCGTCGGTTCTGCCGCCACGCTCATTGCCGAGCTGGACGAAAAGACGCTACCACCGGCCACGTATGAGGCTGCGGAATATTTGGGCGAATATCTAAACGAACTCCCTGAAGAATCCATGAGCGATGCATTGGAAGCCGTGCACGCCCACGTTATTTCAGATAGCGCCGCCTCTTAGACGTTTGGGGCCGCTCCTTGGATAAACAGAGCACACCATCCAACTAGGGGGATGACAACTTCAGGATCGGCGTATCTAGCGTTCCAGCGAAGACAAAAGGCAAATGCTGCTTAGTAGATCGCGTTTGTAAATCCCCTATCAGATTCCCGGTTATTTTTTGCTCCGGACCGATTTCAATATTTCCAGACGCATTAACTAAACCACCCTGCAACTTGATCTGTCGATATTGATAGTTGCCTTTAGCGTATTGAAAATACCCGGATAAATCGTTGAAATGAGTTTTGCCGCTCACCTTCCCGCCACGGCTCTGCGCTTGAATGGTACGAACCAAGTCGATACCCGAATATTCGCCATTTTTTACCCTAAACGTGGCTTGTACTTGCGGGGCACCAAATAAAGATTCCAGCGTTTCTGCTTGCGCCACCAATCTCACCTTCGACTCCAACGTGCCGGTCAGCTTAACGTCTTTCGTAAAACGCGCTAGGGCGGGTTGTAATGCAATCTGCAAGAGCCCTAACTCGACATTCAAGGACCACCCTTTACGCCAATTAACAAGCCCCGTACCCGAGACATAACCATCAAAAATTTGCGCATCAATACTATTCAGATTCAGCGTTTCCGCTTGAATTACAGCTGAAACTTTCAGCGAATCAAAGGGTAATCGCGGCTCAAAAGGAAGTACGGATTTCACCGCACTTAAATCGATGCGAAGGGTATCGCCTTGCGGTAAAAAATGCATCGTGACCCGTTGATCTGTACTGTTCACTTGCGCTTGCACCAAACGGCCGCGCCGCGCATCCATCTCGGCATTAAAAGCGAAGACATCGAACAAGGGGTTCGTTAACTTTCCCTCTTTAATTTGCAAGTGTTCAAATTGGATGGGAACTGTGCGTGTTTGATGCTGACTCCAAACCGGTAGTGCCCCAATATTATCCTTGGATAAAATCAAAGATTCCAACTCGATACGCCGCATCACCTTGACATCCGAAAACCAGGAGGTAAACGTTGGAAACAAATTTGCCTTCGCAATACGTATGGCAGCGCCTTCCCCAATTGAAATCTCATCCAATTGAAGATGCGGCGCAGGGTACACAGAAAAATGAACATCTTGAATGGCAACGGGCTGTCCCAAGGACGCCGTTAACTGCCGCTGCAATTTTGGCACATAAAAACTGAGCGAAAGGAGATGTACCAAACCAACCAGCGCGACCAATAAACCAACTACCGTCATAGCGATTGATTTGTACCATCGCTTATCGAACCGAAATGGTGTGCGTTTACGCGGCTCTAAAAAAGGAAGTGCAACTGCCGCAGCCGCAGCCATCGCACGTGCTTCCGCTTCCTCCCGCAGACGTGCTTCCTCATTTTCCTCGCGTTGATTTTCTTCCGCTACGCGACGCATCGCCTCTTCCGTCTCAGCAAGCGCTTTAGCATTTGCTTCTTCCCGCGCACGCAATCGATCTTGTTCGCGCGACTTGGCAGCGCGCTCCATTTGCGCGCGTTCGGCCGCCAATTTATTCGACGTCGATTCAGCCAACGCTTGCACTTGGCGTTCCGCTTCTAATGCTTGTTCTGCTGCCACGCTAACGCGCAGAACTTCTTCTGCGCGTTGCGCTTCCTCCAGTTGTCGCTTAACGACCTCGGCTTCCAGTCGAACCGCCTCTTCAGCCGCGGCAATCGCTTGCAGCTCTGCTTCAGCCTTAGCGCGTATTTCGGCTTCTGCACGATCTTTCTCTTCGGCTTCGGCCTGCGCTTTGCGTTCTGCTGCCAGCCTTACCTCGACTTCGGCTTGCCGCCGCGCTTCTTCCTCGGCGCGGGCTTGAGCCTCCGCCGCTGCTTGCTTCTCCGCTGCCAATCTCGCCTGTGTTTCAGCTTCGACTTTGGCACGCGCTGCAGCTTCTGCACGCGC
>JAHECG010000113.1:0-222 GCA_024641855.1 Betaproteobacteria bacterium
ATGCCAATCTCAAGGCCGACAATCAGGTCAACCTACTCGCCGCGCAAAGCACCGAGGAACAAAAAAGCACCAACAGCAGCATCAGTGCCAGTGTCGGCATCTCCATCGGCACCAGCGGCTTTGGCGTGACGGTCAGTGCCAGCGGCGCACGTGGCAAGTCCGATGGCAACGATGTGACCCAAACCAACACCGAGATCGTGGCCGGTAATCAAGTCACACTGG
>JAHECG010000113.1:322-6952 GCA_024641855.1 Betaproteobacteria bacterium
CGAAATCGGTCGGCATCAGCGCCAGCACCGGCGGCAGCGGATTCTCGCCCAGCGGCACCAGCCTGGGTTTCGGTAAGGATAGCGGTAATGCTGCCAGCACCACGCAAGCGGCGATCTCGGGCATAGCCGGCAACAAAGATGCGCGTACCGGCGACAAGGAAACTGGCATTCAGAAGATCTTCGATGCGGATAAGGTGCAAAAAGAGATCAATGCGCAGGTGTTGATTACGCAGACCTTTGGTAGAGAAGCACCGAAGGCGGCGGCGAACTTTGCGGCGACGCAAACCAAGCCGTATACCGATGCGCAATCGCTCAAGGATAACGCGCTCAACGCGCTCAAGGCCGAGACCGATCCACAGAAACGCGCGCAGCTAGAACAGCTCATCGGCCAAGCCGACCAGACCCTGGCAGCCAATCAGGAACAATACGATCACTGGAAAGAGGGCGGCGACTATCGTGCCATCTTGCAAGCCGCTGTGGGCGGGCTGGGCGGCGGTGTCTCCGGCGCCCTCGGCGCGGGGGCTACTTCGCTCGCCGCGCCCCTGCTCAATGAACTGCAATCCGGCATCACGCAAAAGCTCAAGGATGCGGGGGCTTCGGACTCAGTGGCGCAACTCGCGGGGCAAACCGTGAGCCTTGCTACGGCTTCAGGCATCGGGGCAATCGCGGGCGGCGGCAATGTGACGGGGATTGCGGGTGGCTTGAATGTGGATGCGAATAATCGGCAGTTGACGCACAGCGAAAAGGATCGCATCAAGCAGTTAGCGGGCAACGACAAAGCAAAAGAAGCGCGCTTGGAGGCGGCGGCATGCGCGCTGGTCAAGTGCTCCGCGGAGTATCCGGTGGGGAGCAACGCCTACCTATTCTTTAAAACGGTAGAAGATGCCGGCAATCGGCCAGAGCTACAGGCGGAGCGGGCGTTACTGTTGCAGCAAACTGAAGTACGACTCCCGGGTAGTGACCTCTCGTACGTGGCAAGTCTGTTCCAACACGAACCGAAAGACACATTTAACGATGCAGTCAAACGTCTCAACAGTCAATATCAACTTATCACCCGAGGCTTAGGCGCCGTTCAAGCGGTGGGTGGCGTAGCGGCTACCATCACTGGCGGCACACTGGGGATAGGCGGTGTTGCATCCTGTGCCGAAACCCTAGGAATCGGGTGCGCCATAGCGGGTGGAGGTGGAGCTTTAACAGTGTTTGGCATTGATCAATACAATGCTGGCGCCCAAACGGCGTTATCCGGCAAACCGCAGCCGACATTGGGCGCGCAGCTATTGCAGCAAGTGCTGGGGACAAGCCCGGGCACATCTGAGCTGCTGTACGGTTTGGTGGGCCTGAGCCCAGTGGCGTTAGATGCTTATGCGCTGAATAAGACGGTGAATGCGGTTGCTAAGGGGAATGAGGCTGCGAGCCTGAGTTATGCTACAAATGCACCCGTAGTGACTGCAAAAGGTACTGTAAATGGATCAGTGTTTGAAGATGTCAACCAAACAGCAAAAATAGGTGCAACAAATGAACCCACTCTAATAGCCAACCGTGTAGCAGCAAAAACAGAGGCAACAGGAAAACAATTCCCGAACGGAACGACGGCTGACTCACATGCTGAAATTGGGGTAATACAACAAGCTTACAACGCAGGCAAAACGCAAGGTGCGGAAATGTCAATGACGGTTGCAGGAAAAGACGTGTGTGGCTATTGTAAAGGAGACATCGCTGCTGCTGCAGAAGCTGCTGGGTTGAAATCACTAACCGTGCAAGCGAAAGATAACTTAACGGGATTGCCAAAAATCTATTACTGGCAGCCAGGATTTAAGTCAATCAAGGAAAAGCCATGAACATCAATTTAATTCTTGGAGGGTACCTAGTTGATGCTAGGGGTGACCGGTATCAATTGCCAGTCGTATCTTCGCCTTTAATTTTATTGATTGGAGACACTATAAAAAAAGTATCGCGTGCTGGTAAAGGCGTTGTTGCGTTGCGACGTCAACCACAACCAGAAAGTGGACCATATGAATTGGAAGTACACGTGGATTCGGGAAACTATTTACTGATGCTTAATGTTTTTGATGAAAATGGAGAGCACTTTGTACGAACACCCATGGAAGAAAATGCTGAAAATAACTTTATTGACGTTTTGGGAGAGAAATATCCTGTCCAAGCGGTTAAGCGAGATATAAATTTTGTCTGTGCAGTTTTTAAAGAATTTGCCCAAACAGGGAATGTTTCAACTGAACTTTTGCGTTAAGCCCAACATGTTACCGCAAACCCCGATAACCATGCCGCCGACCAAGCCGGCGGCGTGAATCTGAGCATCAGCATCGGCGCTTCGCAAAGCACGAGCAAGACCACGCAAAGCAGCAGCACGGCGCAAGGCTCGACGGTGGCGGCGGGCAATAACGTCAACATCACGGCCAGCGCTTCTCCCTCTCCCCTCGTGGGAGGGCCGGGGAGAGGGTGATATCACCATCCAAGGCAGCAACGTCACTGCCGGCAATAACGTCACCCTCAAAGCCGACAACAAGCTCAACCTGCTCGCCGCCCAGAGCACCGCCGAGCAGTACAGCACCAATAAGAGCATCAGCGGTTCGATTGGCATTTCCATCGGCACCAGCGGCTTTGGCGTGACGGTCAGTGCCAGCGGCGCACGTGGCAAGTCCGATGGCAACGATGTGACCCAAACCAACACCGAGATCGTGGCCGGTAATCAAGTCACACTGGAATCCGGTGACGATACTAATCTCAAGGGTGCGGTGGTCTCGGCCCAGCAAGTCACGGCCAAGGTGGGCAAAGATCTCAACATCGAGAGCCTGCAAGACACCAGTAAATTCGCCAGTAAACAAGCCAGTATCGGTGCCAGCGTGACCATTGGCGCCGGGGCCGGCGGCAGCTTCAGCGCGAGTAAGAGCAGCGTTAAGAGCGACTTCGCCAGTGTTACGCAGCAGTCCGGCATTCGGGCTGGAGATGGCGGCTTTGATGTAGAGGTGCAAGGCAATACTGATCTCAAGGGCGGTGCGATCACCAGCACGCAAGCGGCCATCGATCAAAACAATAATCGCTTTGAGACCGCCTCCCTCAACACCAGCGATATTCAGAACAAAGCCAGCTTCAGCGCGAAATCGGTCGGCATCAGCGCCAGCACCGGCGGCAGCGGATTCTCGCCCAGCGGCACCAGCCTGGGTTTCGGTAAGGATAGCGGTAATGCTGCCAGCACCACGCAAGCGGCGATCTCGGGTATTGTCGGCAACAAGGATGCGCGCACCGGCGATGCCGAGACCGGTATCAGCAAAATCTTCGATGCCGACAAGGTGCAAAAGGAGATCAATGCCCAGGTGTTGATTACGCAGACCTTTGGTAGAGAAGCGCCGAAGGCGGCGGCGAACTTTGCGGAGAGTCAGAGCAAAGATTTAGAAGCGCAGGCCAAAGCCGCGGACAAGGCCGGGGACACGAATACCGCCCAAACACTACGCGCCGAGGCCAAGCAATGGGATGAGGGTGGGATTTACCGCATTGCCTTGCAAACCGCAGTGGGTGGGTTGAACGGTGGCGTGTCTGGCGCCTTGGGTGCAGGTGCTACGGCTGCCGCCGCTCCGCTGCTCACCGAACTGCAAACCAATATCGCGCAACAACTCAAGGCTGCCGGCGCTTCGGACACTGTTGCGCAATTGGCTGGTCAAGCGGTGTCACTAACGGCAGCTGCGGGCATCAGTGCGGCAGCGAGTAGTGGCAATGTATCCGGTATTGCCGGTGGCTTGAATGTGGATGCGAATAATCGGCAGATGCATTTCAACAGTTATTTAGCGGCCAAGGATAAATGTAAGGCTGCGCCCTCTTCCACTGGCTGCCAAACAATTGAACGCATCGGTGGTATGCGGTCGCAAATCGTGGACTTCCTGGCTTTGCCTGAATCGAATGTGGCAGCGAATTTCGGGGCAGATGGTAAGGTGGTTAGTTTTACTGTCATCGACAAGCAATCGAATCAACCATTGCTGATCTTGGAACCGGCGGAGTTCCAGGCGTATCGGGAGGCTTCATTGGCCACGCGCGGTCAATATTTGCTTGCGCCGCAATACAGTTTGGATCTTGGATCTGCCATTATTTATGGCGGGCGTGGAGATGCGCAACGTGCATTCGAACACCTTGAATATGTGGTCACCAGCCCGGAGTATATTTTTACCGCGGCGACAGGTGCTGCCGGGGTTGCGCTGAGTCGGGCGAGTGCGTTGGCTAATGAGGTCAATACCGCTAAAAGTCTAGTCGACGACGCGAAAATCGCGGCAGCGAATGCGGAACGGGCTGCGTCAGATGGCTCGTTAACGGGGGCAAAGGCGTCGACCAGCAACAACGCACAAAACCGTGCAACACACGAAATATTAAAAGATGACTTACGTATTGCCATGGAGAAACCAGTTGTTTCCGACCCGTCTTTATCTATCATTGTTGACAAGCTTTACCGTCCGGATGCTACAGTTGGCAGCGGTAGCACTGCCGCCGCAGTGCGGGAAGAATTGGCAACTGGGCAACCAGTAGGTGGAGCGTTCCACTCGCAAAAGGCTCGCGACAGCATTATTACACTGCAAAAATGGCTTGATAATAATCCAACGGCAAGATCCGGTGATCGAGCGGCTGCCGAAAACATCATTCGCGATATGAATAATGCATTGAGAGGTCAATAAATGGAGACTAAATGCCATGAATTTGTTGAAACATTAATAAATCAATCTGAAGGATTGAGAGAAGCATATAACAAGGCAATCGAATATTGGAGTCCTGATGAGCCACCTGTAACCACTCTTTTTGAAGCACTAGGCGATCGAGTCGTGGAAGAATTCGACCAAGTAGACCAAGATGAAAACCAAAGAATTTTTAGTTTGATTGAATCTGCGATGGCTAGTGGAAACACTAGCTTGATGACAGCTGTTGCAACAGGGCTCATTGAAGCCATTGTAGCAATGTCTCATAGGGAGGAAGATAAATGGCAACGTATTTCACCTATGCTAGGTGAACTGTCACGTAACCATGCTTTTGCCTGGATTGGCACTTAGAAAATCGTGGGGCATTATCATGTGTCTACTGAAGCAGGTGAAGTCCACTGGGACGGCGCCAACTATCGCAAAGACGCAACGCGTATTGAAAACGGCACCAGCATCAAATCCAAGGGCGATATCCAAATCGCCGCCGGCAACGACATTGCGATCACCAGCGGCGAAGCTCAGCGCAGCCTGGACGAAGCCCGCGTACGCAAGAGCCGTGGCTTCCTCTCCAGCAAGACCACCACCACGCGCGACCAAGTTGACGAGACCCAGGCCGTGGCCAGCAGCTTGAGCGCCGATCGCATCGATCTGGTGGCCGGCAACGATGTCACCGTCAAAGGCTCCAACGTCGTCGCCACCAACGATGTGAACCTTAACGCCGGCAACAACGTCAAGCTCGACGCCGCCATCACCAACACCACCGAGAGCCATCTCAAAATAGAAAAGAAATCCGGCATCTTCAGCAGCGGCGGCGCGCGACGGTACCAGGTCTTGCCTTTTGCCTTCGTAACGAAGCCAACCCCGATTTCGCGCCCTCAGAAATTCCACGCCGAATGAAGTTCTCCCGCCACCTCTGCTCAAGACACTACCCTCAAAGGCGCGCAACTCGCCGCCAGGCAAGTCACGCTGGATGTCGGCCACGATCTGAACATTGAAACCCTGCAAGACCAAAGCCAATTCGACAGCAAGCGGCGGCTAAGGGGTCACATCTTGTATTATGATATTTTTCAACCCTCCCTGCTCAATCCCCTAACAACATCAACGCCGATCGCAGTAAAGCCGACGGCAGCGATTACACCCAAACCAGCATCTATGTCTCGGCCGGCAATCAACTCAGCCTGTAGATAAAAAGTATGGTGGACGCATAAAGTGCCGTAGCTAGCAGTTCACTAAACAGCGTGCTTCAAAATCTCGATCACTTCCTCATCTTCCACTTGCGGAAAATGGCGATAGAACTGCCCTACCGCCCGAAAATCAAACGGTGTTTCCAAGCACACGACTTCGTCGCAATAGCGTGCAACTTTGTCGATGGTATCAGGGGGGGCGACTGGCACAGCGCAAATTAGCTTGGCCGGTGCTTTGGCTTTCAGCGCATGCAGCGCGGAAATCATGGTAGAACCAGTTGCCAATCCATCGTCCACTACGATCACGATACGACCGGCCGGATCAATGGGTGGACGAATCGGTGTGTACTGTGCACGCCGCTGGCGCATAGTTTCCATTTGGCGTGTTTTTTCCAACTCAATATAGTCTGGCGTAGCCCCCGCAGAAACGGCGTAATCGCCGATATAAGTCCAGCCCGACTCATCGACCGAGCCAATGGCAAACTCGGGGTTAAAGGGTGCACCGAGCTTACGCACCAGCACCACATCGACTTCGCCTTGCAAGGCTTTGGCGATGCGTTGCGCCATCGGTACCGCGCCGCGCGGTATCGCCAGCACCAGCGGATGCTGTCCACGGTAAGAGCTGAGGCGCTCGGCTAAGCGGTCGGCGGCTTCATTGCGATCTTTAAAGGTCATCAATTCATAATGGTTCTGTACCGACCAAAATCAAGATTAAATTTCACGCCCTGAACGCTAGTCCAGAAACAACGAAG
>JAHECG010000033.1:0-10625 GCA_024641855.1 Betaproteobacteria bacterium
ACTTGGTTCTTCTGGCGTACGGTTCCTAACTCTAGGAAAGCGAATCCAGAATGCATGGCCAACACCATAATCGCACCTAACAATACAAATAAAGAATCTGTTCCGACTTTTAGTGTTTCCACTGATCACTCCAGGGCAAAATACTTTTATCTAAAGCAATATTCATTCCATATTTATATCTAATTGTTTATATTAACTTAACGTATTGCTCTGATTAAATTATTAGAAGTATTTGCACCAGTATCGTGCACAAATTGAAATAAAGCACCATCTTGGTGTGCAAGATATTAAATTAAAAGGATTTAACTAAAGATTTGATGGAAAGGGGCGATACAGATGACTCTTGCATAAAAAATCAAATACAAAATGAAAGGCATTCAACGATGAAATGGGACATGATTACTTCGGCCTTTCGCCGTGAATCGCCTGACAAAAGCAGCGCATTGACCGATGTTATTGCCGCACCAACTGCACAAGCACCGACCTTAGACACCACCGCTCAAGAAGCCCTTTTTATTGCGCGCCAACCGATATTCAATGATGCGGAAAAAGTGTGCGCCTATCAATTATTAATACGCCAAGCAGGAACTTTACTGGAAGCCGCTCCCACGACTGCAGAACAAAGTGCACGCCTCATCGTGGATACCCTTAACGCATTAGGTGTACAAACAGCGCTAGGCAATCATCTTGGCTTTATCAGCATGCCCGAGCGCACCATGGATAGCGACATTATTGATTTATTGCCCGCACAAAATTTTGTACTGGAATTTCCCGTCAACTACATAGGGACTCCGGAAGCAGAGGAGCGCTGCTCCCAACTGGTTAAGCGAGGCTACAAATTGGCACGGCCCATACGCAACGATGATGCTGCAATGAGCCAATACGCCAAGGCTTCAAATTATGTTATCTATGATCTTGCACAACAGGATTTGCAAACCATCGCCAAACTTGATCGTTCTGTAAAAGCCTACACGCTAATTCGCTTGGTGCGCAATATCAATACCCGTGCCGATTTTGATGCCTGCAAAGCCTATGGTTTCGATTTATATCAGGGAAATTTCTTTGCGCATGCAGAAAGCATCGTTTCAAACCGCATGGATCCGTCTCGCAAACGTGTTATCGAGATTTTTAACCTGGTAATGAATAGAGCTGATATATCCATCATCGAAAATGCATTCAAGCATGATGTGGCGTTATGTTATAGCTTACTGTGCTATATCAATTCGGTCGGAATTGGTATGCAATACAAAGTATCTTCGATTCGTAACGCCATCATGTTGCTCGGTTATGATTTTTTATGGCGTTGGCTATCGCTGTTAGTGTATGCCGGCATAGATCTATCAGCAGCACAACGTGTACTACTGAATACTGCGATTATCCGCGGCCGTCTCACGGAATTACTCGGGCAACATAATTTAACGGAAAAGGAAGCTAATACCCTTTTCGTCGTCGGTAATTTTTCCCTACTAGATGTATTACTCGGTATCCCGATGGTTGAAGCATTAAAACGCATCCATTTACCTGAGGATATTGCCAATGCAATTCTGCATCGCCAAGGGAAGTATGCACCTTATCTTGAGTTGGCACTCTGCTTCGAGAACAATCAACTCGAACAAGCCAAACAGCTGTGCGTAGAATTAAATATCAGCCCCACTGCGGCTAGCCGCGCCCATCTCGCCGCCATCGAATGGGCCGGCGTACTAGCTAAATAAATCCACCTTCGGATAATTTCGTCGGCAATAAAAAAGCCCGGCAAGCCGGGCTTTTTTGCATTCAGCGCAAAAATTACTCTGCTGGGCGAATGTTTGAAGCTTGCTTGCCTTTAGGGCCAGTGGTGACATCGAAGCTCACCTTCTGGTTTTCAGCAAGGGTTTTAAAGCCATTGCCTTGAATTGCCGAAAAGTGCGCGAACAAATCTTCGCCGCCGCCATCAGGAGTAATGAAGCCGAAGCCTTTAGAATCGTTAAACCATTTAACTGTGCCAGTTGCCATGTCTAGAAAGTCCTATAAAAGTTGAATAAATCGGGCGTCAGCCCATGTGCACGACTATCAAGACAGAGCGCTGGCGAGCTGAGGGACCAACGGAAAGGGGTTACAGCGACGAACATTACACACCACTTGAAAATCCTGCGGATTGCAAAATACCGCACTCACTTTGATTATGCAAGCTTTATTTTGGTCTAGCCTTACCAAAAAACAACAACTGAATCAATCCTGTTAGAGCCCTTGGCGATGCGTACGATTTATGGTTTCCAATAGCGCACGGAACGGAATAGCCCGACCGAAGCGTTGCACCACCGGCATAAAAGGAAGGTCGGTATCATTCGAGAATTGATAGCGACCTGCAATCATATCGTCGAACAACTTGCGCAAATGAAAATCCAGCGGCTCAAAGAATTGCGCATATAACTCCGCATCTTCATCTCCCGCATCTTCGTCAATACAAGCCCGCATCTCATCAATTTCGTACACGGCTTGATGCACTAGATCGAGATATTCATCCCAGGTGGTTGGATTTTTCATGCCCTTATCCCTTCATACAAATAGAAAAGGGCGGTTCAGGAAACCGCCCTCTTCCAGCTTACGATGACATTGATTTATTTCTTAGCGGCAAATGCTTCTAATTTTGGCGCCTTAATCAATTGGCCATTCAAGCCTGCATCTTTGGCGGAACCGCCATAAGCGAGCGTCATGAGCTGGCTATAATACAACACCGGAATGTTGAACTTGGTGCCATAACGCTTATTCACGTCGCCTTGATAAATCTCGACGTTGGCTTGGCATAAGGGGCATGGCGTCACAATCATTTCAGCACCGTGGTCATAAGCTGACTCGACGATATCCTTGATTTGCTTCTGTGCTTTTTCTGGCTCGGAGAAAGCCAGCGCGCCGCCGCAGCAAGTCACTTTTTGATCGTAAGCAACCGCTTCGCCACCCATGGTTTCGACCAACTTGTCGAGGTACACCGGGTTTTCGAAGGATTCGCCTTGAATGCCGAATGGCCGGTTGGTTTGGCAACCGACGTAGCCAGCGAATTTCAAGCCTTCTAGTGGCTTAACCACAGGCTTTTTGAGTGCTTCATACCCGAAGTCTTCGATCAGCACTTCAACCATATGCTTGATCTCTGAGGTGCCGTTGTATTGCAAGCCAGCTTCTTTCAACGCTTCGTTCGCATCAGATTTCAGCGTGGAATCGTGATCCAGGCGCTCTTTGGTTTCACGGGCAGACAGCCAGCAAGCGGCGCAAGTCGCAACCACCGGTTGACCTGCCAGTTCTTTCTCGGCCAAGGCCAAGTTACGTGCGTTCATGGCATGACGGGGAAGCTCGCCACCTTCGGCGTAACCGATCGAAGCGCCACAGCAATTCCAGTCAGGAATTTCGTTCAACTTGATATCCAAGGTCTTGCACATCGAATTGACCGACGTGAGATAGTTGGATGCCGATGCGCCTGGCTGCGAAGAACAACCGGGATAAAATGCGTATTCTTTTGTTGCCATAATTTTCTCCTTACGCGGCCGTGAAGCCCTTGCGTTTGGCTTCGATTTCCTGGGCTTTTTTCACCATCGCCTGGATGCCTTTAATGTCCTTGCAACCGTGGCCGCCAAGGATCTCCATTGGGTTGAGACGTTTTGCTTTTACCAAGCCCAGACCAACGCTTGACATCGCCATCCCCGTCTTAACACCACTGGCCAAACCATCTTTGAAGTACAAACCGAGCGAGAGTTTTAACTCATTCACACGACCGGTCTTGACGATGTTGTTCCAGAACAGCTTGGCGAACTGGCGCGTAGGCTGATTCTTTGGTGCTAGACCAAGACGATGCGCGTAATTGGCCAGACCGTGCATGATGTGCGTGATCGGCAATTTACGTGGGCAGCGCACGATGCAGTTGTAGCAAGACGTACACATCCACATCGAATCGGACGTCAGGACTTCTTCGCGCTTACCAGCGCGAATCATCATGAAGATTTCTTGGGGAGGATGCGCCCAATGCGGACCAAACGGGCAAGAGCCCGAGCAGACGCCGCACTGCATGCACATCTTGACCCAATCGCCTTCTTCGACGTTGGCTGCGACTTCTTTGAGGAAGTTGTTGTGGTATTTCTCTTTTGCTTGGGTGTTCAGATCGCTCATTCCCATCCCCTCTTAGAACTTGAATGGCGATAAACCAATTTCTTGGATTTTCGCCGCATAGTCGTTAATCAGTTGGGGCACGCGCTCGATGTCGGTAATCGCGACTTCGTAGTTTTGCACGCGTTCCGTTTCCAGGTTCAAGCTCTTCAAAGTCTCATCGACCTTGGAGAGGCGGATACTTGCAATTTCCGAACCCTTCACGAAGTGGCACTGATAATTGTCGCCGTGTTTACAGCCCATCATCATCACGCCATCGTAGCCGCTATTCAGCGCATCGGTGACCCAAATCAAGTTGACCGAACCCAAGCAACGTACCGGAATGATCCGCACATAAGCGCTGTATTCGTTGTGATTCATACCCGCCATATCGAGCGCTGGGTAAGCATCGTTCTCGCAAGCCAGAATCAGAATCCGGGGCTTCTCTTGGAACTCGTCCGGAATATCCACCGCTTTGATCTGCGAACCAACGGAGTCGATTGAATAGTTCTCAAACGAAATCACGCGGACTGGGCAGGCACCCATACAGGTACCGCAACGACGGCAACGCGCTTCGTTGAATACCGGGAAGCGCTTTTCATCTTCGTCGATGGCGCCGAACGGGCATTCCACGGTGCAGCGTTTGCACTGGGTACAACCTTCCGCACGGAAGCTCGGGAATGACAGATCGCCCGAACGTGGATGCGCGGCACGGCCCACAGCGGCGTTCTCGATGGCTTGCACCGCTTTCATGGTGGCGCCGGTCGCGTCTTCCATGGCTTGCGCAATATCCATCGGGCGACGTACCGGGCCGGCCGGATAAATACCGGTACGTCGCGATTCGTAGGGGAAGCAAATGAAGTGCGAATCCACGAAACCTTGCTTCAGCTGCGGCACGTCCGGACCCTGGCGATAGTTCAGGTTCAGAATGGAGATCGGCTTGACATCGACGCCCTCCTCGACCTTCTCATCGATATTCACACCTGAGTTCGGCACTTGGCCAGTGGCCAGAACCACGAGATCAGCATCAATCGTGGCGTTCTCGTCGCCCAGGATCAAATCGTTGAAAGTGACTTTCAGGCCATTGCCCGATGCGGCCACGCCAGCGACTTTGCCCTTGGTAAAGGTCACGCCTTTTTTCTGTGCGCTGCGATAGAAATCTTCGCCGTTGCCTGGGGTGCGCAAGTCATCGAAAATTACGATGGTGTCGATGTCCGGATTTTGATCCTTGAAGTACATCGCTTGCTTAATGCTGGTGAGGCAGCAAGTACCGGAGCAGTAGGACAAATGCTTACCGCTATCGTCACGCTGACCGGCGCATTGTACGAACACCACGCTATTCACCGCGCCGCCATCGGCACGCTTGATCGCGCCGCCGTTCGCGGCTTTCGCCAACGCCTCTAGACCAGCTTGATCCACCACATTTTGGTTAACGCCGCCGCCCAACTCTGGCAGTTTGGCAATATCGTAAAGATTAAAGCCGGAAGCTTGTACGATGGAGCCAACATGCTCTTGCGTCACGCTACCGGATTCGGTCGCGATGTCGATATTGAATCGGCCTGGCGCACCATCGGTCTTGGCAACCGTTGCATTGAGGTAAACCTTGATGTTCTTATCCGCTTCAATGGCTGCGGCCATTTCTGCCACGCCGGTATCGGCGGGATCCGCAAATGGTTCTTTATACGCGGCGCGCTTCCACAGCTTGCCAGCCCATCCACCAAGTTGGCTGGACTTTTCGACCAACACCACTTGATAACCTGTTTTGGAAGCTTCCAGCGCAGCCGTCATACCAGTGACACCGCCGCCCACCACTAACACCGTGGTGTTGCGCGCAGCCGTTGGATTGCCGCCGGGCTGAATCAATCGTTTCGCTTCAGCACAGGCCATGCGCACATAGTCTTGCGCCATCTCTTGGGTGGTTTCTTGATGCTCATCACCCTCGGGGCGAATCCAGATCACACCTTCGCGCAGATTGGCACGCGACAGCGCCACGGTTGGAAAATAAAACGCTTCGGTTTTTGCACGACGCGAACAGGCGGCGATGGCGACATGCGTAACGCCTTCGTCGATGTCCTTTTGAATCGTTGCCACACCATCGGCATTGCACAGGAATTCATGCTCGCGAATCAGATGTGCCTTGCCATCGGTCTTTGCAATTTGCGCCAGCGCCTTGGTGTCCAAGCGATCGCCCAGACCACAGCCCTGGCAAATGTATGCTGCTATTTTTTGATCTGCCATGTTATTAAGCCTCCGCCCGTGCTACTTGGTTCACGACTTGGATCGCGCGCAGTGCGCTCGCCGTTGCCGACTGCACCGCACGGTTCACGTCTAATGCATTGGTTGCGCAACCTGCGCCGAAGAAACCGCCATTTGCTTCGTCCTGTTGAATAAAGCCGCTCGAATCAGCCACGATTTCCGCAGGGATCATACCGGCCGGCACTGAGGGCGCCATGCCAACAGCCAACACCACCAGATCATGCTCGGTGGCGTAGCGGTTATAACCTTCAGTATCCACGCCGTGCAAAATTGGATTGCCGGATTTTTCATCCTGCACAATTTTCGCGACTTTGGATTTCACAAACTTGACGTTCGGGTTTGCTTGAACCTTTTGGTAGAAATCTTCAAAGCGGTCAATCGCGCGAATATCGATGTAGTAAATGGTGGACTTGCCGTCGTCGCCGAATTTTTCGGTCACATAATTGGTTTGCTTCAGCGAGGCCATGCAGCAGATACGTGAGCAGTGACGCAGATGGTTCTCGTCGCGCGAACCAGCACACTGAATGAACGCCACGTTCTTGGCTTCTTTGCCGTCGCCAGGGCGCAAAATCTTGCCGCCGGTTGGACCATGTGGATCAGCCAAGCGCTCGAATTCCACACTGGTGATCACGTTTGCAAAGCGATCATAGCCGTAAGGCTGAATCTTCGCGGCATCATAAGGCTGCCAGCCGGTCGCCCAAATCACAGCACCGGCTTTAATCTGAACGGTTTCTTCCTTCATCTCCAGATCAATCGCGCCATATTTGCAAGCGGCTTTGGCTTGATCCGCTTCTGGAGTACCGATAACCGAAGGATCCAACACATAACGCTGCGGATAAGCCATAGCGCTCGGAAGATACGCGGCCTTAACTTTACCCAGGTTATAGTTGAAAGCGTCTGGAACTTCCGAGGTCACGGCCTTGGCACATTCGCCACACGCGGTGCAGTTCTCATTCACGAAACGCGGTTTAATTTTAACGCTGACGGTGTAGTCGCCTTTTTGGCCACTGATACTCGTGACTTCCGACATCGTCATCACACGGATGCGACGATTACCTTTGAGGCGGCGCAAGTTGATTTCCAAGCCGCAGGTCGGATGACAGAGTTTAGGGAAATATCGGTAGAGCTGCGATACACGTCCACCGAGGGCGGGATTTTTTTCGAGCAGAACGACATCTTTGCCGCATTCAGCCGCTTCTAGCGCAGCTGTCATGCCACTAATGCCACCGCCGACCACCAGGATGGTCTGGTTGGTTGCCACTACTTCCGTCATGAGGTCTCCTCCAACATCAGGATTATTAGCGATTGAGCGGCTTTCACCGCCAACCATTGAAAATCATTAGTATTTTATTTGGCGTCCAACAAAAAATGGGCGCTTTAAAAACCCACAATCTTACTCTTAAAGCCGCGCTCAGGCCACCCGCACTTTTGCAAAACACAATTGAAAATTCTTATGCAGCAATAGAAGCCCTAAATTTGAGTAAATTCAAAGGTTAGACGGATAAACTCAATGCTGCGATACGCGCGGCATATTGCAAATCTCCCCGGGATCCGCAGGGACATTCATAATCGTAAATTCCATGCTAATCAGATCGCCCATGATATAGGTCGGTGGCGATCCAACGCCCCCCACCGTGCCGGGATTGATCAGTAAGGTTTGACCCTCTTTCACGTTTTTGATCCAGGTCATCTCCGTGTGATGCTCATGCCCGCAACACACGATATCCCAGTCGCCCGTAGTCGCCATCCCGCGGGCATAGTGCGGGTAATGCACCATAAAGATTTTTTTGCCGGCGAGTTCCAAGGTGGCGTCCGGGCCGTGATATTGCACGACACTGGAGGGCTCGCAACTGAGCTTACCCAAACTATATAAATCGCCGGTATTGTTGCCGTGGATCACATGCACCGGCAAACCATGCTTTTGCAGTACGCGTAGCGTGGTTGGCGCCACCACATCGCCGCAATGCAGGACGATTTCAGCCCCGCGCGCCTTGGCGTCTTCCACGGCGTGATCAAGCAAGCGACGGTTATCGTGACTATCGGAAAGAATGCAGAGTTTCATGGCGGACTCGAAAAAGCGCGAATGCTAACACATCACGCCCAAACCCCTAAAACGCTTATTCGATCGAGGGTTTTGCGAAGTAATAGCCTTGCGCCCAATCGACGCCGAGATCGCACAACACTTGTGCGGTCTCAGCGTCTTCCACACATTCAGCTACCGTTAAAATATCAAACTTTTGCGCGGTATTCACCAGCGTTTCCACCAGTTGCCGAATGCGCTTGTCCTTGTTGATGCGCCCCACCATCCAGCCTTCAATTTTGATGAAATTAACCGGTAACTCGGCCAAATAGAGGAATGAGGAATAACCGCTACCGAAGTCGTCAAGCGCTAGCCGGAAACCAAAATCCGTCAACGGTTTCAGGTGCTTTTTCAGCAACATGATGTCACCCAATTGGCGTTCGGTGATTTCGATGACTAACGGCTTTACGGATAACCCCTCAAAACCGCAATCTTTGCATTGGCTGCTGGCATACGCCAACAAACCGGCCACTGACTCTGGATTGGCGAGAAATTGCGGAGATAAATTAATAAAGTGCGCAAGCTCCTCTTCGCCATTAGCCTGCTTGTCTTGCATTGAAAGCGCACAACGTTCAATGGCATTGGTCGAAATACTCTTATCGATGTCGGAGATGAGATGTAAGGCCTCTGCCGCCTGGATAAAGTTAATCGCCGGGATTAAAGAATCATCTTTGGCGCGAATCCGCGCCAACGCTTCTTCCGCGACAACGCGACCAGTTCGTAAATTCACAATCGGCTGATACGCCGGCAGCAAACGCCCCTCGTGCAACGCGCTTTGCACTTGAGAGCCTTCCCATATGACACTGCCCTTGCGGCTACTTTCCTTACCTGCGCACATGACCCGATCTCGTCCGGCATGTTTCGCTTCATAAAGCAATGCATCGGCTTGGGCCAGCATGCTCTCGATATTGGTATGTTCGCTGCCATACAGCGACACCCCCATACTTACCGTCGCCCTCAACACTCCTTGCGGCAACTCGATGGGATTTGCTTTAACGTGCTTGCGCAAACGTTCCGCCGCGGTCATTGCCCCGCGTCGATCCATATCATGAAAACAGACAATAAACTCCTCGCCGCCCCAACGCGCAATCCAGTCGCCGCCACGCAGATTGCCGAGCATTCCTGCTGAAACGTGCTGCAATACCAAATCGCCAACTTGGTGCCCATATTGATCATTTACCAATTTAAAACGATCGATATCGACAATCGCGACCGCAAATCCTCCATGATCGCGGCGCGCCCGCCCCCATTCCAACTCCAAGCGATCTTCTGCCGCGCGCCGATTAGCCAATCCGGTCAGATGATCCTCCATCGCAATGCGCGCAATTTCGTGTTCGGCTTGTTTACGCTCGGTGATATCGACTTCAATCGCCACATAGTGCGTCACTTCGGCTTCATCGTCGCGCACTGGCACCACCGACAAATCCAGCCAAAAAGACTTACCATTCTTGTGGTAATTCAAGATTTCCGCACGGATCGGTTTGTTTGCCGCCAAAGCCTCACGGATGGATACGCGTGTCGCCTCACTGGTTTCCGGGCCTTGCAGCATGCGCGGCGTTTTACCCAGAACTTCATCCTCTTCGTAACCCGTCATTTTGCAAAACGCCGGGTTGACGTAAACCATCTCCTGCTTGGCATTGGTAATCATAATGGCCTGGCTGGAGGCTTCAATCGCCGTCGACAACAAGCGCCGGTGCTGGGCTTCGCTCTCGGTTTGCGTCACGTTAACCGCAAAACCATGCAGCATTTCGCCAAAACTATCTTGGTCAATATAAGCAATCACATCGAGTGCAAGTTTGCGCCCATTCGCATGCCTAGCTTTAATGGCAATGCGCTCCGTTTTCCCGGTACTGCGTGCGCCATTCATCAAGCGCGACAGCGCTTGCTTGTTAAATAGCGTGCTGCTGGGCTGACCAATTAAATCTTCACGGGTATACCCACAAAAATTCAGGAAGCTATCATCCGCTTCCATAATTAGATTATCGGACAAGCGGCAGGAGAAACGCCCCATATGTGTGGCTTCAAGAAAATCACGCTCATAGCGCATTGCCAACACTTGCCCATGCGACTGAATCGCCGTCAGTAATTCAGCGATACTACCGCCAACCAATAAACCCGTAAGTTCATTGGAATTTGAAAAAACTTCATTAAGCTGCACCCGCGCGCGCGCGAATTCACC
>JAHECG010000033.1:10725-27197 GCA_024641855.1 Betaproteobacteria bacterium
GGCACATCGCGCAAGCTGATGTACAAACCATCCAAGGATTGCTTGGCGTCTTGCAAATGGTGATCGGAATAGTTGAGCGGACTGCGGTAATGCGCCCGCAAGATAAAGAAGCGCACCGTCTCGGCATCGAATTTCTCCAGCACTTCACGAATGCTGAAAAAATTGCCCAAGGACTTGGACATTTTTTCGTTGTCCACGCGCACGAAGCCGTTATGCATCCAATAGTTCACAAAGGCATGGTCATGCGCGCCTTCGGATTGCGCGATTTCGTTTTCATGGTGCGGGAACTGCAAATCTTGCCCACCGCCGTGAATATCGAACTGCGCGCCGAGATAATGCTCGCTCATCACCGAGCATTCAATGTGCCAACCGGGACGGCCCTTACCCCAAGGCGCATCCCAGGCTGGCTCACCAGGTTTTGCAGCCTTCCATAAAACAAAATCCAGCGGCTCTTGTTTGTTTGGATCGACATCGACGCGCTCGCCGGCGCGCAAATCATCCAATGATTTACCAGAGAGCTTGCCGTAACCCGTGAAGCGGTGCACTGAATAATAAACATCGCCATTCGGCGCCGGATAAGCCAAACCCTTATCGATCAGCGTTTGAATCATCTGCACCATGCCTGGCACAAATTGCGTCGCGCGCGGTTCATGTGTCGGCGGCAAGATACCGAGCTTGGCTTCATCTTCATGCATGAAGTCGATAAAGCGGTCGGTCAATTGATCAATATTCTCGTTGTTTTCCGCAGCGCGCTTAATGATTTTGTCGTCAATATCGGTGACGTTACGCACGTAGTTCACATCGTATCCAATGGCACGCAGCCAGCGGTACACCATATCGAACACCACCATCACCCGCGCATGTCCGAGATGGCAATAGTCATATACCGTCATGCCGCACACATACATGCGGACTTGGCCCGGCGTCATGGGTTGAAATGTTTGTTTTTCGCGCGCTAGAGAGTTATAAATCAGCATATCCAAAGACTCTTTAAATTTATCGATTTAGCTCGACAGCACATGCTGCATCAAGCGATGCCGTGCGCGCTCATAACCCATCAAGCTAAACAGCGCTGGCATTTCCGGGCCGAAAGTTTGACCGGTCAACGCTGCACGCAGGGGCAAAAACAGGCCCTTACCTGAAGCACCGCTGGCTTGTTTTACACGTTGCGTAAAGGCTTTGAAATCCATGTCCTCGTTAAGCGCGTCTACTGCGGTGCGGAATAAATCGCTATTGGTTGCTTCCAGCACCGTGCGCGCATCGTCCGACAAGGGCAGCGCCTCGGCATACACGGCCTCCACCCAGACCCGCGCATCGTGCGGGAAAATCACATTCGGTCGAACCGCACGCGCGAAAGCATCGATCTGCTCTTCAGGCACGGATCCCTTGATCGCGGGTGCGATCCAAGCAATAAATGCCCCCTCTGCAACCTGCTGCACCGCTTGAGACTGCCAATAGTCCAATTGTCCTCGGTCATAGCGCGCAGGCGCGCGACCTAAGTGTGACTGATCAAAAGCCTGCGACAATTGATCGAGGCTCATCAATTCCGTTTCGACGAAGTGATGGCCCAGCCGCGCCAGGTAGTTATTCACCGCAATCGGGAAATAGCCCATCTCGCGCAACTCCTGCACCGATAGACTGCCACTACGTTTCGATAATGGCGCACCCTGCGCATCGACGATCAAAGAAATATGGCCATACGTCGGCACCGGCAACTCCAACGCTTCCAGTAAAGCGATCTGGCGTGGCGTGTTGGTTAGATGATCTTCACCGCGCAACACATGGGTTACGCCCATCAGCGCATCGTCCACAGCATTCACGAAAAAGAAGGCGAAGCTGCCATCAGAGCGACGAATAATGAAATCACCGATATCTTCGGCCGGAAATTTCTGCTGCCCGCGAACCACATCGTCAAACATCAGCGTCGTATCTTTAGGCATCCGAAAGCGCAAGGTATAGGGGGCGCCATCCGCCTTTTTCTGTGCCGCTTCTTCCGCCTTCAGATGCGCGCATTTGCCGGAGTAGCGTGGCGGCTTGCCGGCAGAAGCTTGCACCTTACGCGAGACTTCCAACTCCACTGCACTGCAAAAGCACGGGTAAACCTTGCCCTGGGCTTCTAATTGGCTGAGATATTTTTCATATGCCGGCGTCCGTTGCGATTGACGGTAAGGTGCGGCGGCCCCGCCTGCATCTTCGCCCTCCTGCCAATCTAGCTCCAGCCAGCGTAAATCTTCCTGCAAAGCTTGGATATATTCTTCACGGCTACGCTCAAAATCCGTGTCTTCGATCCGTAATAGAAATAAACCAGTGGACTTTTTGGACAGCAGCACGTTGAACAAGGCGGTGCGCACATTACCAAAATGGATCAGCCCAGTGGGGCTTGGCGCGAAACGAGTTTTGACTTGGGTCATGGAATTTAGGGAAAAACGATTGTCGCCGAGGCGTGGTTGTTGTTAAAATCTGAAAGTTAGAACAAGGGCTTAACTGGACGAAAGTATATCATAATGACCTTAACACGCATTGTCTCCGCCCTCGCTGTCGTTGCGATCTTCGCTACAACGGCAAGCCTGCCGGTTCACGCCGACGAGTTACAAAACATTCAAGCCCTGCTGAAGCAAGGCAATCAAAGTCTAGCGCTAGACCGTGCCAACGTTTATCTGGCCGGGCATCCCAAGGATGCGCAAATTCGTTTCCTCAAAGGCGTCATCCTCACCGAGCAAAATAAATCGGCTGAAGCAATCAAAGTCTTTACTGCTCTCACCGAAGATTTTCCTGAGCTTCCAGAGCCTTACAATAACCTAGCTGTTCTCTACGCCTCGCAGCAGCAATACGACAAAGCGCGTCAATCACTTGAAATGGCGATCCAAACCCATCCCTCCTACGCGACCGCACATGAGAATTTGGGTGACATCTACGCCAAAATGGCCAGTGAAGCTTACGACCGCGCCTTAAAACTGGATAAAGCCAACACGGCTGCCCAGACCAAGCTATCCTTGATTAAAGACATTTTCCCCATTAATGGCCGCCACCAGCGCCCGATCACCAAACCAACGGTCATCGCAGCAGCGCCCGCAGCGGTGGTACCCCCAGCAATAGCGCCGGTCAAAACACCGCCAGCAGCAGCCCCTACCCCAGCACCGGCGATCAAAGCCACGGAAAAAGCACCGGAAAAATCCATTGAAAAAGTGGAAAAGCCAAAGGACGCAACCCAAGCAATTAGCGCCATGGTGAATGCCTGGGCAGAAGCTTGGTCAAGCAAAAACGTCAGCGCGTATTTAAGTCACTACGCCGCTGACTTCAAAACACCGAAAGGCGAACCCCGCGCAACCTGGGAGAAAACCCGCAGAGAACGCGTTACAGCGCCTAAGCAAATTCAGGTAAGCATATCGGCGCTGAAAGTTAGCATGAAAGACGATACGCATGCGCAGGCCACCTTCCGCCAGCACTACAAGGCGGATACGCTCAACACCTCAGCAACCAAAACCTTGGTGCTGATCAAAACTGGGGATAAATGGCTTATTCAGCAAGAGCGCGTAGGATCTTAAGCGCCCCCAAGCAGTTGGGTCACAGCACCCGCTTGGCGCGCTCGTTGGCTTTTTTGCGCCAACACCGAGGTAAACTCCTGGCGCTTTGTACGACGATGGCGCTGTTGCCGCTCAGCGAACCGCCCGCGACCGCCATGGGCAGCCGACCGAGCGCTGCTGTCGCTAGCCGCCAGATCAACACGCCTGAAGAGCTGTTGGTGCAAAGCCTACTCGACATTCAAAGCAATCGACTCGATGTGGCACTCAAGCGCATTGATGCCTTAATTGCGATCAAACCCCATTTTCGTCTCGCCCATTTGATCAAGGGCGACCTACTCATGGCGCACTCACGCCCGCTCGCCAACATCGGTAATGCGGCAGGTGTTACCGATCATCGTCTTGCCGATTTGCGGGATGAAGCGCGGGTACGTCTTCAACAACATTTCGATCCAGCCCCCCTTGATTTGGTACCTGAATACCTACTGCAATTTGACCCGAATCAGCGTTACGCTTTGGTCGCCGATACCAACAAAGCTCGCCTATATCTATATAAAAACGATAACGGGGAGCCGCGCTATGTCGCCGATTACTATCTCTCCAGCGGCCTAAAGGGATCGGAAAAACTCAAGGAAGGCGATCAACGTACGCCCGTCGGTGTCTACTTTGTAATCGACAATCTGCCGAAAGCCACATTGGGTGCGCTGTATGGCGATGGTGCTTATCCGATTAACTACCCCAACGAATGGGACAAGCGCTTGGGCAAAAATGGCCACGGTATTTGGCTGCATGGCGTGCCGCATGACACCTACAGCCGTCCGCCACGTGCCAGTAACGGTTGTGTCGTGCTGACCAACGAAGATTTACACGCGGTCGAAAAATATTTACAAATCGGGCATACGCCTATCATTATCAGTAATGATATTGCCTGGATCGACCGCAAGGCCTGGAACAACCAACGCGCTTCCATCATGAGTGAAGTCGAAACCTGGCGTAAAGACTGGGAAAGCATCAACACTGATCGCTATCTGCAACATTACTCCGGACAATTCTCCAACGGAAATCAAAACTTTAGTGCGTGGTCCGCGCAAAAACGCGCCGTCAATGCCGGAAAAACCTCGGTTAATGTCAAACTTTCCAATGTCAGCGTATTCCGTTATCCCGGCAAGGACAATATGGTCGTCGTGACCTTTGACCAAGATTACCGCAGCAATAATCTGAGCAACCAAATGCGTAAACGCCAGTACTGGATGCAAGACGGCAATACTTGGAAAATCGTTTTTGAAGGCGCCGCTTAAATTCAGCGTAATGTGCTGAACCGCCAAACCTGTTTAACCTAAGCTTTTCGATCGAACTTTAGGAGGCAAAATGAAATTGCTTATATCCTTATTTCTATTGGCGCTTACAGTCAGTACGGCGTACGCCGGAAATCCACGGGTACAAATGCAAACCAATGTCGGCAATATTGTCGTAGAACTGTATCCCGACAGGGCGCCGAAAACAGTGGCCAATTTTCTGAATTATGTGAAGAGCGGTTTCTATGAAGGCACGGTATTTCACCGCGTAATCAAAAATTTCATGGTGCAAGGTGGGGCTTTCGACAAAGCGCTCAAGTGGCACCAACCTGCTGCCGAGCCTATCTTTAACGAAGCGAAGAATGGTCTCCCAAACGAGCCAGGCACACTGGCCATGGCTCACGATCGCGACCCAAACTCTGCAACTACGCAATTCTTCATCAACTTGGAAAGCAACAAACATCTCAACCACCATCGCGATGATCCCGGTTATTACGGCCATTGCGTCTTCGGCAAAATCGTCGAGGGCATGGATGTGATGAAACAAATCGCGGAACGCCCAACTGGAGCAAGCGGCCCATTCAAGGCAAATGTGCCCCTGGAGCCGATTGTGATCGAAAAAATCGCCCTTCTGGAAGAAGGGAGCGAACCGATATCGAATCAATCAAAACCCATAGCGAAAGGAACTTCAAATGGTAAAACTCAAGACGAATCACGGCGACATCTTGCTGGACCTTAATGCGGAAAAGGCTCCGCTGACCGTAGAGAATTTTCTCCAATACGTAAATGATGGTTTTTTCAACAACACCATTTTCCATCGTGTCATCGATGGCTTTATGGTTCAAGGTGGCGGCATGGATCCCGACATGAAGCAAAAGACCACTCGCGCCCCAGTCAAAAACGAAGCCGACAACGGCTTGAAAAATGAAGCCTATACCGTAGCCATGGCACGCACCTCGGATCCACATTCGGCAACGGCGCAATTTTTCATCAACGTCGCGAATAATGATTTCCTCAACCACAGCGCACCCACACCCAATGGCTGGGGTTACTGTGTATTCGGTAAAGTCGTCGAAGGTCAAGACGTCGTGGATAAAATCAAGAAGATCCGTACTGGCAACAAAGCCGGTCATCAGGACGTCCCAACTGAAAACATCGTGATTGAAAGCGCGGAAATCGTTTAAACGCAAAGCGTGAGGTTTGCCCAATAACCTCACGCCTCCCAGTTGAAACTCATGTCTCACACCCTGTTCATCTCGGATTTACACCTCTGCCACACGCGCCCAGCAATCAATTCCCTGTTCGAGCGTTTTCTCCGCGATATCGCCCCACAAGCCGAGGCCCTGTATATCCTCGGAGATTTTTTTGAGTACTGGGCCGGCGACGACGATCTGGTCGAGCCTTTCCATACGGCCATTGCACAACAACTCAGCGCACTCGCCCAATCCGGTACTCGCCTCTACTTGATGCACGGCAACCGTGATTTTTTAATCGGTGAAGCATTCCAGCACGCAGCCCATATCACGCTGCTACCAGACCCAACCTTAATCGACCTCTACGGTCAGCCCACACTCCTCATGCATGGCGATACCTTGTGCAGCGACGATGTCGAGTATCAAAAATTTCGCCTCATGGTGCGCTCACCGCAGTACCAGCAGGCCGTACTCGCAAAACCTCTGGCGGAACGTAAGGCCATGATCGAAGCCCTGCGCAAAAAAAGCGAAGAAGAAAAATCCTACAAAACGGAAGCCATCATGGACGTCAACGCCGAGGCCGTGGCGGATGCCTTGCGTAAGTATGGCTATCCCCGCCTGATCCATGGCCACACCCATCGCCCAGCAATGCATGTGCATTCTGTGGATGGAAAATCCTGCGAACGCTGGGTGCTGACCGATTGGTATAACGCCGGCGGCTATTTGCGCTGTGATGCCAGCGATTGTGTCGCGCATACGCTGGAATTAGTCGGCAGCTAACATTTACTGCTTGCCGTTGGCATTGCTATCCCAGGTACAATATCAGGCAACTCATTCAACGCAGGAGCTGCAATGATTCTCATCCTGACTCCCAATTCCGATCCACAAGGCGCTGAGTTCCAGCAGCTCGTTGGCTTCCTCGATCAATTACCGAATATCCAATACCGCATGCACCACGAACAAGGCGTTCAAGTACGCCTGACCGAGGTGTACTTGATCGGTGATACTGCGGCGCTCTCGCTCGATTATATGAAGAGCCTGCCCTGCGTCGAACGCGTAGTGCGCATCTCGGAAGAGTACCGCGTATTGGGACGACACAAGGACGATACACGTAGCACCGATTTCGAATACAACGGCGTGACATTTTCGCAGGATCATCTGCACATCTTCGCCGGCCTGTGCGCCGTGGATACGCCGGAGCATGTGGAATTGATGATGAAAGCCTTGCAGGCACACGGCCAAGTCTGTACCCGCATGGGCGCTTACAAACCACGCACCAGCCCCTATGCGTTTCAAGGTCACGGCAAGACTTGCTTACCCTATGTATTCGAGCTCGCCGGGAAATACGGCATCAAAGTCGTCGCCATGGAAATCACCCACGAATCGCACGTAGAAGAAATTCGCACCGCCTTGCACGAAACCGGCAACGCCACCGGCGTCATGCTGCAAATCGGTACACGCAACACGCAAAATTTTGAGCTGCTCAAGATCGTGGGCCGGCAGAAAGAGTTTCCGGTGCTTTTCAAACGCGGCTTCGGCATCACTCTAGACGAATCACTCAACGCCGCCGAATATCTCGCCTCGGAAGGCAATCGCAAAGTGGTGTTCGGTCTGCGCGGCATGAAAACCAATATGGGCGACCCGCATCGCAACTTCGTCGATTTCGCCCACGTGCCGGTCGTGAAACGCCTGACGCGCATGCCCGTGTGCATCGACCCCTCGCACTCCGTTGGCACGCGCGCCGCTGGGCCGGATGGCATCCTGGATATCATGCACGTGGTGTCGCAAGGCGTGATCGCAGGCGCTAATATGATATTGATCGACTTCCACCCGGTGCCATCCAAAGCGCTGGTAGATGGCCCGCAAGCTATGACGATGGCTGAGCTACCGCATTTCTTGGAAGACGTTGCGCTGGCACGCGAGACTTACTTGAAGCGCGTTGCGTTAGCCCAGAAATACGAAACGAAATAAATCCGCTTAACCGCCAAGACGCCAAGAGCGCCAAGTAAAAACTATATATTTTGGTTTTCTTGGCGCTCTTGGCGTCTTGGCGGTTCACCCTTTTCTCAAGTTTACTTTTACGGTTAATCCCACAACCACGCCGCCCCTCTCACCCCACTCGAATCGCCATGGTGATTTTTTAGCAAGCGCGTATCCACTCGATCTGAAAAAACATACTGCCCCCAAATCTTGGGGACATTGTTATACAAACGCTTAATATTCGACATGCCGCCACCGAGCACGATGGCATCGGGGTCGAGCACATTGATCACTTGTGACAAGGCACGTGCCAGGCGGTCTTCATAAGCCAGCAATGTTTGTTCACAAGCGGCATCGCCATTCGCCGCAGCTTCAACAATGCGCGGCGCATCCCAATTTGCAATTGGATGATGCAGCGCCATCCCAGGCCCGGACAGCCAGGTTTCGATACAGCCAGATTTTCCGCAGTAACACTTTGCGCCAGGCAATTCGTTAGCTTGTGGCCAAGGCAAGGGGTTATGTCCCCATTCGCCAGCAATGGCGTTGGCGCCGGTCAGCGCATGGCCATCGACGACGATGCCGCCACCGACCCCGGTACCGATAATCACACCGAACACGACACGCGCACCAGCCGCCGCACCATCGACCGCTTCTGATAGCGCAAAACAATTGGCGTCGTTCTGAATGCGAATCTCGCGACCTAAGTGTTGCTCCAGATCACGCAATATAGGCTGACCGTTGAGACAAACAGAATTAGAATTTTTGAGCAGCCCTGTAGCACGTGAGATCGCGCCTGGCGTGCCGATACCAACAGTGCCTTGATGCTGCAGTTCCGCTTCCACTGCATGCACCAAATCAGCAATCACCTGCAGTGTTGCAGCGTAATCGCCTTGCGGTGTGGCGACACGCCGTCGCAACAACTCTACACCCGAAGCATCCAGGGCGATGATTTCGATTTTCGTCCCGCCGAGATCGATACCGAGTCGCATCCTTAGCCGATCAGCGTCCAGACGCGCTCGCCACCGAGCCCTCTTCCGGGTCGAGCTCGCATTGCCCAGCTACGCAGGCGAATTCTTTGGCGCCCATGGTGTTGTCGACCTTTTCGTAAGCGACGATATGCGAGAAATCCACGGCCGGGAAATCCGCCACGCGTTTATGGTATTCCTCCTCGCTAATCTCTTCATACGGCGCAAGCTCGTACACCGAATTGGAAGTGGGTAGGAAAGATAAACCGCCGACTAAATCCCAGTTGTCGTACAACCAATGTGCGGTGGCGATCCACTCATCGTCCGCCACCGAAATCGTGACCGAGGGATTGTGCTCGGTGTAGTTGAGCTTCACTTGCTTCCAGAACTCCAGTTGCTCGAGAGCATCGAGATCGGCGCGTGTCGTGCCGCCTGGCGGTGCCGCAACCGGAAACTCCAACACGAAGCTGGTGGCGGAAGACTCCAATTGCCCGACTTCGGGTTGATAAGGAAACTTTTGTTCCTTTAACATCGCAAACAGTGGGTCGGTGGCCGATATGCGCACGCGCCGCAAATAAAACTTGGCGTAGCGCGGATGCATGCCGGAAGCCGAATTCACCAATTGCGAAACCGTACCAGAAGGTTTAACACAGGTGATAGCTGTCGCCGCATTGATACCAAAACGGGCGGCGTATTCTTGATTGACCGTGATCGCTTGCCGCCGCAAATCTTGTAGCACCTCCGCATTGCGCACCGCAGCACAATCCCATTGCCCCGTGATCGATACGCCAAGTAAACGCTCCTCCTCGCAATTAGCTTTCCAATCCGCGCTGATATAGGGGAAGTCAGTCAAGGTGGATTGATAGGTACCCAGCATGGTCGCCAAGCGCATTTTATTGCGCAACGTTTCCAGCGTATCGTCCGCGCGCGCCACCACTTCGGTCAAATTACAAAACTGCTTTGAGCGCAAAATAATTTCACCACAAGGATTCACGCCACTGCGCGCCCAGTACGGCTGAAAAGTTTTCCAGCGCCGCGCTGGGAGTTGCTCCGGCAAGCCGCCGCGATTATAGATGCCGCGCTCGCCGCTCCCGCTTTTGGCCAAGGACAACCATTCGTCGAGAAAATCAACCGCACGCGGACGCGTTTCGTACACAGCCGAATTATTCGCCATCGAGCGCTGCGGATTGTTGATGTAGAAGTGCCCGCTCTTGGCTTGACGCAAATCGTCATCGTCGAAGTCGGACAGCGAAATCAACGCCGAACGCCGAACGCCGCCCATTTCCACCACTTCTCCGATCTTGCAAATGATGTCGTGCACATCCAGGTTGGCCAGGCGCTTTCCTTGATTCCCTAAAATCTTAGTGCGTGCAAATTCGAGCAAAGAACGCAACGGCCCTGGCCCGGAACTGCGCCCGCCCATGGTATATAAGCGCGCGCCGGCTGGTCGTACATTGGTGTAATCGAAGCGCACATCTTTACCTTCATACCAGGCGGTCAAACCCATTTTGACAGCCTCGCCCCAACCTTCTTTGCTATCGTCAACCAGATGCGCTGGCAGCATGTGGCTAGTTTGGCGTTTGATGATGGGCAACAATTGCACGTTCTGACTTTCCACCGAAAACCCTACGCCTACGCCGCACATCAGCAAAAACATGATCTCGGCAAAATCCTCCAACTTGGTCGGCGCGATGAAAGAACAATTGTAGGCGGCTACACTATTCTTGCGCGCCGCCGCACCCGCCGACCACAGCAGACGCATCGACGGCATGATTTGCTGCGTTAAAATCGCAGTACGAATTTCGCCGTATTCCGACTCGCTCAATTGATCGCCTAATTTCTCGCGCATAAAATCGATATAACGATCCACCGTTTCAATCCAAGTCTCGCGCCGATTTTCACGCTCGATCCAGCGCGAATAAGTACGGTAATACACAAACTCTGCCAGGGGATTTTGAAAGTACTGTTTCGAGTCGGCGGCCAGTTGCTTCACATGCGCCGGCACATCCTTAACCTTGTCGCGAATCTTAGCGCGCTCATGACGGTAAAGAATGTAGGCCTTCGCCGTCTTGGGAAAATCCAGCAGGATCAGCGACTCTTCCACCAGATCTTGGATCTCTTCCACTTGTGGCACATGGCCGCTGGGCAAGCGTTGGCGCAAGGCCGCGATGGCTGCATCGGCGACGCGCTGCGGATCAATCTCAAGATTGCCTTCGCTGCACGCCTCCATCGCGTGCCGCACCGCATTGACAATACGGCCTTGATCGAAGGGAACCATGCGGCCATCGCGCTTACGAGCTTGGGTAAATTGCGGTGTGTTCACTTGCATGATTTGTGTGTCCTGGTAAAAGCCATCGATATGAAATCTGCCTATTTTAGCCTAGAGTTCAATTACACTTAAAACACATCAGATGAGAAGATGACCCTAACTTAAGACATTCTGCGTTATTGACGATATAAACTAGATAAAAACTGACTTCGCTTATCTTTATGAAAAAACGAGAACTATTGCTAGGCGTTATTTGCCTGACATTTGCAGGAATGAATAATGCACTTTCAGCCGCCTTCGATAAGACACCGGCCCCAAAACTGGTCGTGCAAACTGGACATGGAACCGCTGTAGAAAGTGTTGGCTATTCTGCAGATGGAAAACTCGTGATGTCGTCGGCCAACCAATCCATCAAACTTTGGGACGTAGCCACCGGACGCGAGCTACGAACCATCTTTGGAAAATCTATTCATTATTGCTGCGCCACCCTTTCCCCCAATAGTAAGTCTGTGTTGTCTGGAAGTGAAGATGGCAGCCTAAAGCTCTGGGATGTGGCCACTGGCGGCGAGCTTCGCGCCTTCGCTGGGCACAAAGACCGTGTCACCAGCATCGCCATCTCTACAGACGGTAACACTGCGGCATCGGCCAGTTTTGACGGTACGATCAAACTTTGGGACCTAAGCACAGGGCGCGAACTACACTCCATCAGCACACTGGGCAGCAATCAGAAAAATAGCCCCGTTTACAGCATTCGCTTTTCCCCGAACGACAAGCTATTGGCTTTTGCTGGCATGGACAAAACCGTAAGGCTCAGGGATATAGCCACAGGGCGTGAACTGCATATCCTCACAGGGCACAAAAAAACAGTTTATAGCGTCGCCTTCTCCCGGGATGGCAATACCCTTGTATCGGGCAGTTTCGACAACACCCTCAAACTCTGGGATACCGCGACTGGTCACGAATTGCACACGCTCACTGGGCACAAAAAAGCCGTTTACAGCGTCGCCTTTTCTCCTGATGGACAGTCAGTAGTCTCAGGTAGTGAGGATGGCACCGCAAAACTCTGGGATGTGACCACTGGGCAGGAATTGCTTTCTTTCGCCGAGAATGGTTCTGCTATCAATAGCATTGCTTTCTCACCGAATGGTAAATCTGTGGCATTGGGTAGTTTTGACGGTGCTATTAAATTCTGGAACCTAGCCGAAGAGCACAAGAAACGCTCACTCACAGGCCAATTAGCCTCCCTATACGATGTTGCTTTCTCTCCAGACAGCTTAACCGTGGCAATAGCCAGCGCAGACAATTCCATCAAACTCTGGAGTCTGGTTGCAGGACGTGAAATCCGTACCCTCGCGGGGGAATGCTGCATTACCTTCTCCCCTGACGGACAAACCTTGATGTCCGGAAGCGCGGACAATACGCTCAAACTTTGGGATCTAGACACCGGTCGTGTGCTGCGTACATTCATGGGCCACAAAAAAGTCGTCACCAGTATCGCTATTTCACCTGATGGCAAGACTGTTGCATCGGGAAGTCTAGATAAAAATATTAAGCTTTGGGATGTCAGCTCGGGACAAGAGTTACATACGCTTTCCAAAACCAAAAATGAGATTAGGCACGTTGCCTTTTCCCCAAACAGCAAAATCGTGGCGGCAGAAAACGGGGATGGTAACGTAAAACTCTGGGATGTACCTACCGGACAAGAATTGCGAACGTTCGCCGCAAATGGTCGAGATGTCGTGAATATCGCTTTTTCTCCAGACGGCAAAACCATGGCATTCAGTGCTTGGGATGACTCCATCCGGCTGATGAACGTGGACACAGGGCAGGAACTACGATCCTTTATTGCAAATAATCTCGACGAGCCCCCCGTAATCAATGCAAATTTTTTCGGGGGGGCAAAAATTGCTTTTTCTCCGGATGGCAAAACTGTAGCGTCCGCAAAATTTTATGACGACAATAACTTCCACCTTTGGGATGTGGCGACGGGTAAAAAATTGCGCACCTTCATTGGTCATGAAGACACCGTGACCGGTTTCGCATTTTCTAAAGATGGCAAAATCATTGTCTCGGTCAGTGGCGACAAAACTACCAAGCTCTGGCGTGTTGACGATGGTTCCTTGCTCGCCACCCTAATCTCTTTCAGCGACGGTCGCTGGGCGGTGACGGATACAGCAGGCCGCTTCGATGTCGCAGACCTCGAAGACATGCCGCACTTGCACTGGGTCATGCCAGATGATCCGTTCACGCCGCTGCCCATAGAGATTTTTATGCGTGACTATTATGAACCCCGTCTATTACAACGCATCCTTAATGGCGAGAAATTCAAGCCGGTGCCGGCATTGAGCAAACTCAACCGCGTCCAACCCGAGATCCGTATCACCAGCATTACATCCGTTACCAACCAAGCAGATTGGATAGACATTAGCGTCGAAGCGCGAAGCGCTAGTCGGCGCTATCAGCCAAACTCACCCAGCATTTCTACCGCTGTGCACGACCTGCGCTTATTCCGCAATGGCCAATTGGTTGGCTATGCCGATGGCCCACTCACGCGCGCCCACGCTGAGCGCTATCGCCAAACTTGGCGTGTGCATCTGCCGGCGGGAGAAACACAATTCACTTTCAGCGCCTATGCCTTCAATGACGACCATGTGAAGAGTGTCACGACATTTCAGAACTACACGACACCAATTCCAATCGCAGCAGGCAAACCAAACGCTTGGCTCATCAACATCGGCGTTAACAACCACGACAACGAGGCCTGGAATTTAAACTATGCCGTTAACGATGCGCTTCGCATTGGTGAAAGCCTGAGAAATCGTCTGCAAGCTCAAAATAAATATCAGAGCATCGTTACCATTCCGCTCATCTCTGATGGAAAAAAACGGCTCGCCACCAAGGCAAACATCAAAGCCGTACTTGATCGGCTTGCCGGCAAGCAGGTCGCGCTAGACGCTATTCCCAACCACGACCAACTACGTCGTGCTACCCCAAACGATCTAGTACTAATCAGCTTCTCAGGGCATGGTATAAATTTGGACGGCCAGTTCTACCTTATCCCCAGCGATATCGATACAGGGCAAAGACGTGCCATCAACAGCACACGATTGGCACACGCCATTTCCAGCGACGAACTAGCCGCGTGGTTGCGCGATGTGGATGGCAGTGACATCGCGATGATTATTGATGCCTGCCAATCGGCCGCCAGTGTGGGTAATGAATTCAAACCGGGTCCGATGGGTGCGCGCGGCCTGGGACAACTCGCATACGAAAAAGGGATGCGTATCCTGGTTGCCAGCCAAGAGGACGAAGAGGCACAGGAAAGCAACTTAACGCAACAGGGCTTACTTTCCTATGCGCTCGTAAATGATGGGCTGGCGCACGGCAAAGCCGACTTCCAACCCCAAGATCAAAAAATCACTCTGGCCGAATGGTTAAACTATGGAGTGAAACGCGTCCCGAAGCTCGCACAGGAAGTGGAGAGCGGGCGCTTGAACGACCGTGGTATTGCTAATAAGAAACGAGGGGCAGTCTTGCAATCCGACATCAAACAAATCCGCGCCTTACAACAGCCATCACTCTTTGACTTTACCAAAGGGAGGCGCAACACAACTTTGACTGAGCGAGTCGGACAGTAAATTTGCAGGGCACGTTTCGCGCAACACCAATCATCTTGTCGTGATATTTTTTTGCGGATTCTTGTCAGGGTTAGCATGCAAGCGTACACAGCATCATTGATTGTCCACCTTCCAATTCAAGCCGTATACTTAACGCTTTCAAAGTGAAACTGGATAGTAGCAATCACGCGCTTGTCTTTCGTTTTCATCGCCCTCATTTCACACTAGGTATAACAACCAGCGCGCCAGCACTGGCACAACAACCCCTCTCTGAACTTGAAGAAAATATCAGAGATATACAGCCTTATCTTGCGTCCAATGCGGCGGACGTGCAGAAAATTTTACGCGGTTTGACCTGGTTGAGATTTGATGTGTATTTTCGCTCCGACAGCGCCGAGCTCGATTACTTCAATTCGCAGCAAATTTTTGATGTCGTAAAAATGATGCGCATTTATCCCATGTTATATGTGACGCTCTCCTCCAGGACTGATGCGCGAGGCTCTAAGGCCTATAACAAAAAACTGGCCGATCGCAGACTAGCAGTGGCGTACGACATTTTCACCAAGGTAAACAAAATTGATCCGAAGCGGATCTTCACCGTTAATTTTGGTGAAGCCAATGCCCGGTATAAGGCTGATGATAAAGAAGGGATGTTCTATGACAGAAAAGTCGAGATTCACCTTTTGGTTTATAAAGAATAATTTATCTTTTTGATTAATCATTCTATCGGACAAATCGAAGCGCAAAGAAGCCCAAGTTGAATCAAATCCCCTCGCCAATTTGATTCAATATCGACAGTAGCTTTCCTACAATGTTCCAACCAAATTAAACGCAGCCCAGAAATACGGGGACTGGGTTTTCGGATCCTTCAACAGCGCCCGCTGCGCTTGTTGCATAGCGGTTGCTAAGTCAGTTTTTTGCGACGACTGATAAAAGTTTTTCATCAAGGCTGCCGTCGCATTGTCTTCCACATCCCATAGCGAGACCACCACTTGGTCTGCCCCCGCACTAATAAACGAGCGGGTAAATTCAAAAATTTCATCGCCATTGCTGACGTTACCCAAACCCGAGCTACAAGCACTGAGCACGACCAGTGCGGTGTTGTGTAAATTCATGCGGTAGATATCTTTGGCTTCCAGATTTTTTTCTTTTATCTTTCCATCCTGCGTGGATAAGAGAATCCGTGAGTACAGGGGATCGACTTCATCCATTTCGGCATGCGCGGCAATGTGGATGATCTTGCTGCTTGGGCCTTCCTCCATCACACGGCTACGCGTGGCCTGCTCTCGCAGATACACCTTTGGCTCTGTAAACAACTTGGCAATGCCTTCCACTTCTACTTGCGCTCCCGGTAGATCATATTGCGGGGAGGCCAGCTTTGGATTGCCGAGTGCCAGAAACTGCGCCTTAGTTGTGGCAGGGACATTTTTTTGGACCAAGAGGCTGGCAGAAGGCGCCTGACGAATCTGGTGGGTTTCGATGAGATATCCCTCGGAACCCTTGAGCGCTTGGAATGGCAAGAAATGCAGCGCCTTGTGCGGCACGAAGATGATGTTCTCGTCCTTTTTAAGCGCTAGCGGCTGGATCAGTACTTGGTACATTGCCTGGGCGCTGGCATCAGAATTTTCGCGC
>JAHECG010000034.1 GCA_024641855.1 Betaproteobacteria bacterium
CCTTGGCGCTCTTGGCGTCTTGGCGGTTCAGTGATTTAACTTACTCACTTACCTGATAGCCCTTGCTCGACATCCAGTTTCTGCGCCAAGCCGCTTCCTTTTTACCCATCAGACTATTGAACAGTTGCAGCGCCGCATCCAGATCGCCTTCCGGCAGTCGCACTTGCAGCATGCGCCGCGTGTCGGGTGACATGGTGGTTTCCCACAGTTCCCCCGGATTCATTTCACCCAGGCCTTTGAAGCGGCTGGTCTTGATGTCACGATAGCCTTCCTTGCTCAGTCGGTCGACGGTGGCTTCGAGTTCGGGATCATCCATGGCGTACAACTTACGTGCTGGCCGATTCTTGCCGGCGGAACTGGTGTCGATGCGGTACAGCGGTGCTTGCGCAATATATAAATGTCCGGCGGCGATCACCGCCGGGAAGTGGCGGAAAAACAGCGTTAGCAATAGCGTGGAGATGTGCCGTCCGTCATCGTCGGCATCGGCCATGATGGCCAGCGTGTGATAGCGCAGATTGGAAAGATCGGTCTTCTCTATATCGGCAATGCTGTGCGGGTCGATACCCATGGCGACGGCGATATCGTGCACTTCGCTATTGCCCAGCACCGAGTCGGCCGAGACTTCCCAAGTGTTTTCGATCTTGCCCTTGAGCGGCAGAATTGCTTGATTCGCTTTGTTGCGCGCTTGCTTTGCACTGCCGCCGGCGGAATCGCCCTCCACCAAAAACAGTTCACATTCGGCGGGGTTGTTCGATTCCGCTTCGGTGAGTTTTCCCGGCAGGGCTGAAACGCCGGAAGAACGCTTACGCTCAACCTTCTTACCTTCGTTTAGCCGCGCGCGTGCATTGCTCAATGCGAGTTCGGTAATTGCTTTGGCCGAATCCAAATGTGAAACCAGCCAAGCTTCCATATGCGGCTTCACGGTATCCAATACGAGCTTATGGCCTTCGCGTGAATCCAGGTGCTCTTTGGTTTGACCGCGGAATTGCGGCTCCAGAATTTTTGCGGCGACTACAAAGCGCAAATTACGCCACGTATCGTCTGGTGTGAGGCGCAGGCCTTTGTTCATCATGCCGTGGCTTTCGGCGAAGCTTTTCACCGCTTCGTAAATCGCTGCGCGCAGGCCAGTGACATGCGTGCCGCCGGAAGGGGTGGGGATCAAATTCACATAGGATTCGCCGGTGCCGGAAACATCTTCCAGCCAGCGCACCGCCCACGATACGCCTTCACCCATGGAGAAAAATTCGTCGGTTTCGCTGGCGTAGTATTCGCCGCTGAATTGATCGGCGACGGTGGCCGAGTCGCCACACAATTCATCCAGATAGTCGCGCAAGCCATTTTTGTAGAACCAGGATTTTTCTTCAAAGCTGCCGTCTTTTTGTTCGATGCGCAGCAAGCTGACCACACCCGGCAGCAGCACGGATTTTGCACACAAGATGCGCTCGATTTCGCCCACCGGTACTTTCGGCGTATCGAAATATTTGCCATCGGGCCAGGCACGTACTGTGGTGCCGGTGGTTTTGATGTTCTTTCCGACTACGGTCAGCGGCGTATCGATATGCCCACCATCGGTGAATACCATTTGATGCGCTTTGCCATCGCGCCGTACTTCCACTTCTAATCGAGTAGAGAGCGCGTTGGTTACACTGACGCCTACGCCATGCAAACCACCGGAGAAGCTATAGGCCGCGCCTTCCTGTTTTTTGCGGAATTTACCGCCCGAATGCAGTTCGGTAAAAATCAATTGCACGCCGGGTACTTTTTCTAGGGGGTGAATATCGACGGGGATGCCGCGGCCGTCGTCTTCGACCGTCACCGAGCCATCTACGTGCATCGAAACCGTAATGTGCTTGGCGTAGCCGGCCAAGGCTTCATCGGCCGCGTTGTCGATGACTTCTTGAATAATGTGCGCCGGCGAGGTGACGCGGGTATACATCGAGGGTACTTGTTTAACCGGCGCCAAGCCGCGCAAAACGTCCAGATCACCCGCGTTATAGTTGGATTTTGTAGCCATATTGCCTATTGTTGAATTCGGTAAAGAAAGAAGTGAACCCTGCGAAAAGCTCGGGAGATTATGCCGCGAATCTGCCGTCTGCGTAAAATGGCATGAATTTTAACGCAGACCGGGCATGCGTTGTTTAATACAGTCTAATCTTTTGGTAAACTCTGCGTCTTATATCAGACATTGACCTCCGGTTAAGGCCGTGAACCCATGACTCCCGATTTATCCTTCTTGTTGGCTCCGAAATACTTCATTCTTGCGATCTTCATCGGTACTGGCTTGTATATCCATTTCCGTGGCCGAGTGAAACATAAGCTGTTTCGCCAGCTCACCGATCACTCGACTGTGATGGCGCCGTACAACACTTTGATGTATCTATTTTCCACTGTCCCGGCCGACCCGTATGCCGACGTGAAAAACTTTCCGGAACTCAAGCCCTTGAAAGATAATTGGGAAATGATCCGCGACGAGGGCATGAAGCTATTCGACGAAGGCTATATTCGCGCCGCCGCCAAGTACAACGATGTTGGCTTCAATTCTTTTTTTCGTACCGGCTGGAAACGGTTTTACCTCAAGTGGTACGACGATTTTCTGCCTTCAGCCAAAATGCTCTGTCCGAAGACCGCCGCGCTCGTCGCGAGCATCCCTTCGGTGAATGCTGCGATGTTTACCCTGTTGCCACCCGGTAGCCGACTGGTATCGCATCGCGATCCGTTTGCTGGTTCGTTACGCTATCACCTGGGCTTGCTGACGCCGAATTCCGATCAATGTCACATTGTGGTGGATGGTGAATCCTATGCTTGGCGCGATGGTGAAGATGTGATGTTCGACGAAACCTACATCCATTACGCCGAAAATCAGACCGATCAAACACGGCTGATTTTGCTGTGCGATATCGAGCGTCCCTTGTCCAATTCGTTTATGCGCGCGTTCAATCGCATGATCGGCTGGCGCATGATCCGTGGTGCCGCAACGCAAAATGTTGAAGGCGAGCACGTCGGCATCCTGAATAAAATCTTCGCTTATGCGTATCAAGTGCGACTCGTGGGTAAGCGCATCAAAGTTTGGAATAAAACTGCCTATTACATTATCAAGTGGCTGTTGTTGGGTGGCTTGTTTTATGCGATTTTCTTTTGAGCGTGTGTAGTGTTGTTGGAAATTGGTCGATTCAATCAATATGCAGGTAACCGCTATTGCACAAACGCTTAGCCTTGTTGCCCTGATTTATGGCACGCTATTCTTCTCAGCGGCGCAAGCCGAGAATCTCGTCGGCCGCGTAATCACTATCGTCGACGGCGACACCCTGACGCTGCAAGATGCGCAGCAACGACAGTACCTAATCCGTTTAATAGGAATCGATGCGCCGGAGCTCTCCCAAGCCTTCGGCCAACAGGCAAAGACCAAACTTTCAATCTTGGCGCTTAACCAACAAGCCACAGCCCATTGCGCGCCGATTGACCCCAATCATCCGGTCATCTGCGCCGTAACCGTGCATGGCAATAATATCGGTCTCGCGCAAATACAAAATGGCATGGCTTGGTGGTATCGAGTGAATGCCTCCGCACTCTCCGTGCAAGCGCAAAGTGACTATCGCCAAGCCGAATTTGAGGCAAAGATTCACCGGTTTGGACTATGGGATAGCAAGAACCCAACGCCGCCCTGGCAATGGCGGCATGGACGATTAGATGATTAGCTGCGTTACTGCATGTGAATATGCAGTGATTTTTATAAGCTGTAGAGAGTTATGGTAAGCCCGATGAGTAACGCTAAAACCTTTAGCCCGATCCAAGCCGAGCAACTGCGCCGTTTCCTTGCGGCACCCGAGCGCCCAGATGGTACTTTCAGCTACGCCGAACTGGCGGGGTTTCTATTCGCCATTTGCTGTGCGCCCGAGCAGGTGCCGTCTTCGGCCTGGCTGCCATTGGTTTTGAACGAACACGATATGGTGCAGAAGAATCTGCACGAAGCGCAACAAATCCAAGCCGCGATCATGTTGCTGTACAGTCATACCAAGCAGGGCATTCTTAACAAACAACCCGCCCTGGCGCCGCAATGCGAAGCGCGGCGGGCCATCTCGAGCAATCTCGAGCCTGATGCCCCAATCAGCCAATGGGCGCGTGGTTTTGGTGCTGGGCACGAGTACTTGAGTGAAGTGTGGGATGCCCATACGCCTGCCGACTTGGGCGAAGATCTGAATTCCTGCATGATGGTACTAACTTTCTTTGCCAGCCGTGATCTGGCACAGGCCTATCAGGAAGCGTTCCCCGCCATGGATCGCACCCTGGAAGACTTTGCCGGGCAAATGCTGGAGCTGTTTCCCGAGGCGTTACACCAATATATGCTGCTGGGCATTAGCATTGCAGCCGTCTTGCAGCAGCGCCAGGAACCTGCGCCGGGCAGTGGGGTAAAAGTTGGTCGCAACGATCCTTGCCCTTGTGGCAGCGGCAAGAAATACAAACATTGCTGCGCTGTCACGTAGTATTAATAGCCGCACCATGGCGGCAGACGGCTGCAAAATAGCCATCTCCCAGTCAAACAGCCAGCCCATGAAATTATTTGCATGGGCTGTCAACTGCCCGCTACATGCCACGTTATTAGCTCAGACACTAAATAGTTCGTGTCCTAAATGAGCTACTTGACCTAATCTTTTGCAAAGGAAATTTACACCATGAACAAATTACTCGCCGCTTTGATCGCTGTTGCCTTCTCCGCTGTTACCTTCTCCGCTGTTGCTGCTGATGCCCCTAAAGCTGACGGCGCTGCTCCAGCTGCTGAAGCTAAGAAAGACGAAGCTAAGCCTGCTAAGAAACACGCTAAAAAGCATGCTAAAAAGCACGCTAAGAAAGCAAAAGCAGAAGCCGCCGCTCCTGCTGCTAAGTAATTCGTAGCAAACTTAAAAAAGGCAGGGCTTGCCCCTGCCTTTTTTATTGTCTGAATGTTTACGCTGTTGTGCTTTTTGCCAGCACGCCATCTGCCAACCACACCCGCAGCCAGGCGCCAATGTTTTGTGCGACATCTAAATCCGGATAAACGTCTGCCAGGCGGCTGCAGACTTCACCAAAAGTACACTTTTCAACAATGGTTTGTAGCGCCGTGCTTTCCTCGTCAGATAGCGAGCGGAAATGCGGTTGCAATGCTTTGCGCCAAAATAACCAGGTTTCCGCTTGGTTCAACCGCTCAGGTGTAGGCGGTGCGGTTTCTTCGTTTAGGCGCTGCCAGATCGCGGGTGTGTTCCAGTGAAATTGTTGAAAGCTGGCGGTCGGGTGCAAGGTAAAAATCACCGCATCCCAGTCTTGCGGTTGTATTGCTGCGATATCTGCAACTTGCAAGGTCTCCGCATCAGTGGCGTCGAAGGCATTGCGCAAGCGCACATCCATTTCTGCCAACTCGGCGACTTCCGCATCATTGGGAAAAATGTCGGCTAAAAAAGCAGGGAACGTACCGCCATAGTCACGTAAATTGCGTGAAGTCGGCGGGTGTGTTTCGACGTAACGTCGCGCGAATTGTGTAAAATTATCGTCGCCGATGTAAATCATTACGCGTTCGTAGGTGTCAGCCAACAGCTCGCCGAGACGTACCCGATAAGCATTGTGATAAATATCCAGTCGACGTTCGGCCGAGAGCGCTGGGCTCGATTCCACCTGATTGAGGGCGCGCTCGCTGTCACCGAGAATGTATTCTTGAAATGCGTGCTGCAGATTAGCAAGCGGGTTCGTCATCATGCCGCCTTTTGCGCAAATACGCTGGCGGCGATTTGCCGCGCTTGATCCAGTTCTACCAGCAATTCTGCCAGTGGCGGAATATGGTCATCGCGCTCGATCATGGTGGCCACTGGGCCGACATGCTCGCATGCGGCACGATACAAATTCCAGACGGGATCGACGATGGGATGGTCGTGCGTGTCGACGATGTGATCGCCGTTGTTGCTGTGGCCGGCCAAATGTATTTGCTGCACCCGTTGCGGTGGGATCGCGTGCAGATACGTCAGCGGATCAAAGCCGTGATTGAAACTGCTGACGTAAATATTGTTCACGTCCAGCAATAGCAGGCAATCAGCCTCTTCGCACACGGCACGCAAAAAATCCCACTCGTTCCAGGTGGAATCGGTAAAGCTGACATAGCTGGAGACATTTTCAATGACCAGCGGACGTTCTAAAAAATCTTGGGCTTGCCGAATTTGGCGCACCACATGCGCCAAGGCTTGATCATGATAGGGCAGCGGTAACAGATCGTGCGTGTTTTTGCCTTGCACGCCGGTCCAGCATAGATGATCGGACACCCATAAGGGGTTCACGCGCTGCGCCAGTTTTTTCAAAGCAGCAAGGTAGTTCATATCCAGGCCATCGGCTGCACCGATGGAAAGCGATACGCCATGCATGGCCATCGGGTAGCGTTCGCGAATCTGGTCCAGTACCACCAAGGGCTTGCCGCCTGGCACCAAAAAATTATCAGAAATAATTTCTAGCCACTCCACCGGTTGCGGGTCTTGCAAAAAATCCGCGTAATGCTCAGTGCGTAGTCCCAGCCCAAAGCCGGGTGAGTCACTTTTTATTGTGGGCATGATTTCCTCCATGAAAACCGCCGCTCAAGTGCACCTGTCGTTACAGAATTCTTGAGCGGCGCAACGACAACTAGCTTTTCACATCAGCGATGGTGCCGCCTTTTTCCATGCATTCTTTAGCGCTAACGCCTTTAAATCCGTGGCCGCCACAAGCGTTATGGCCCTTGCAAGCATGCTCAGCGGTTTTGCAATCGCTGTTACCTTTGCATGAGTGAATGCCGTAACAATGCACTTTATCGCCAGCGCCGATGGCTGCGCCGGAGCTACCGGCAGGCTTATCAGCAGCAAATGCGAACGAGGAAATTGCCAGCGCGGCAGCAGCCGCAGCAACGGAAACACCAACTTTAGTTTGACTCATATATCTCTCCATCTTTTGAATTAGCCGCGAAATTGCGACACCGATGAGTCGTCGTTATGTCAAGCAACTTACATATTTAACATTACAAATAATGCTAATAAAATAAATTGAACGCAGTGCTTGATGGGTGGTCTGAGGCAATTCAAACCACTATAAAATAGGGGATTTGTCCATCCGCAGCGCCATTCTCTAGGTTCAATTGGATGCTGTTACAATGAATGTGCTATCTATCGATGATCGAGATTTCAACGCGCGCAGCCCGATTATTTGGTAACCGATCTGTTACATGCCCCAACGTACTGGAGAACCCATGAGTCACCTTTTTTCGTCTGCCTTGCTGGGTACGCTTACGCTGCAAAATCATCTGGTTATAGCACCGCTTACACGTTGTCGTGCCACCGGCAATATTCCGAATGCGCGCATGGCTGAGTATTACGCGCAGCGTGGCTCCGCTGGATTGATCATTACCGAAGGCACATCGCCATCGCCGAATGGATTGGGCTATCCGCGCATACCCGGTATTTTTTCTGATGCGCAGATCGCAGGGTGGAAACTCGTCACCGATGCCGTTCGTCCTAAAGGCGCGAAAATGTTCATGCAACTCATGCACTGCGGACGTGTTGCCCATCCGCTCAATCTACCGGCTGGCGCACGTGTGCTCGCGCCATCCGCCATCGCCGCCGTGGGCGAGATGTACACCGATGCTGAAGGTTTGAAACCCAATGCCACCCCGCAAGCCATGAACGAGGCCGACCTCGAAATGGCCATTGCCGAATATGCGCAAGCCGCAAAAAATGCCGTGGCCGCCGGTTTTGATGGCATTGAGTTGCACAGTGCCAACGGCTATCTGTTGGAACAATTTATCCGGCCCAATTCCAATCAGCGTACCGACCGCTATGGTGGCAACATTGAAAACCGTGCGCGTTTCGTACTCGAAGTCGCCGATGCCGCGATTAATGCCATCGGCAAAGACCGGGTTGGCATCCGTCTTTCACCTTACGGCGTATTCAACGACATGCCTTTTTACGATGCGATGGCGGCCGACTACACTTACCTCGCGCAACAGCTTAATGCACGAGGATTGGTCTACATCCATTTGGTGGATCACTCCCCACAAGGCGCGCCCGAAGTCCCCGACGCCATCAAACAAATGTTCCGCAAAGAATTTCACGGTAATTTGATTCTCTCCGGCGGCTACGATGCAGCGCGCGCCGAGCGCGATCTGTCAGAGAAAAAATGTGACTTGATCGCCGTGGGCCGGAAATTTATAGCCAATCCGGATTTGGTCGAGCGCTGGAAAATAGGTGCGGTAGAAAATACGCCGGATGCAGATACCTTCTATACGCCAGGGGCTAAGGGCTACACCGACTATCCAACTCTCGGTTAGTGGACCACCCTATAGTGCCGACTTCCAGTCTGCTAGCAATGCGTTTTCAAATGATGAGGGGCGTTGCTAATTTATCTCGTCTGATGCCGGCGCTACAGTTTTCAGACTTCTTCGGTCTTGCTGGCATCATTTAAAATGGGTAAGTGATTGGAATATCTATCATGCGTTTAAATGCATCTGATCCCTCAACGCAGCGCGCGAGCAAAGCTGTGGAAGAGATGCGTGGCACTGATTTGCGCGATCTGGCCTGCCGTTTTCCGCGAGCTGGAAAAGTCGAGGCAATTTTTTTACGTCCGCAGCGCCGGGGTGCGGTGCAACCGGTGACGCAGGTCTTGGCGATCGCCGCTTGCGGATTGCAAGGCGACCATTATGCGCAACCCTCGCGCAGCCGTGTGCAGGGCGGTACACGACAAGTTACGTTGATACAAGCGGAGCATCTACCCGTGGTAGCCGCATTGAGTGGGCATGCGCAGATCGATCCGGCCGCGCTGCGGCGCAATCTGGTGATAGCGGGGCTGAATTTACTCGCAGCGCGCAGCTTATTCCGTGATCGGCCGCTGCTGTTGCGGATTGGCACGGAGGTGGTACTGGAGGTGACTGGAGATTGCGACCCCTGCTCGCGCATGGAGGCGGTGTTGGGGGCGGGCGGCTATAACGCCATGCGCGGTCATGGCGGTGTGAATGCACGCATTTTGATCGGTGGCATCATTAGCATCGGCGATGCGGTGACATGCGCGCTAGAAACCCACTAACTTACAATCCGTAACCCCAGGCTTTTTGCCACTCCACATCGGGCAGTCTAGGTAGTGCATCATGCGCATAACCGCGAATTTCGCAATGCCTCAAGCTCAGGTGGCGCACGCTCGGGGCGGGCAACAAATTGCCGCGGGTGTCGCTGATGGCGAACACCGTATGCGGAACTTGAGCTACATCCGGCAGGCGGCGTGTGACTACAGCCAGTTCGTTGCTGTTCAGACGCACCAAGCTGCCCGGCGAAAAACGATTCAGCACACGCAATAGCTGGTGGCATAGCGTATTATCTAAATGCCGAATTTCTGTACCGAAAATGTGCGCGACCCAAAGTTGCGTGTCGCGCCGCGCGTGCTGTAAATTCCAGTGTTGCGGCGCGCGCAGCTTGCGTCCGGTCAAGCGTGCGGCCAGGGTGTCTGCGATGCGCAGCATTCTAGCGTGCAAAGGAATTTCGAGCCCCTTTAATCGCCCAGGATAGCCACTGCCATCGATATTTTCATGATGCGCCGCTACCGCATCGATCCAGTGCGCATTTAGACCGCCGATGCGTTGCAATAACAGTGCGCTTTGTAGGGGATGCGTTTGCATTTCCTGTTTCATTTTGAGGCTGGGCGCGCGATCCAAATCAAACATCGCATCATGCAAATCCAGTTTGGCTAGATTCATGGTGAGTGCGGCGCCGATCACGCACTCGATCATGTCGATTTTAAAACCTTGTGCACTGGCTAGCTCTGCGGCCAGCAGTGCGACATGAATGGAATGGCGCACGCTGGGGCGGCCAAATTTAGCCAAGCGCGCATACCCCAAACAAACATCCGCATCCAACGACCAGACATCAAACACCTGTCGCGCCAATAAGGTGAGTTCGCTCGATCGCACCGCACCACCGCACGCAATACGCGTTGAAATCGTCGATAAGCTTTGGCTGATGCGTGCTAGCTCTGCTGCTGGATCGAAGCCCGAAAGATAGTGCGCTTGATCAGCTTCGCAGAACATACGCTGCGGTTGCAAAGTTTCGTGAGTGCGTTGTGAGATTAGCGCACCGGCCTTCACCATCAGCGTGCCGCGCGCACTGAATACATCGCAAGGCATCTGCTGCCCAATCAGATCCAGCGGCAAAATCACCGGCCGTAAGAGTTGGTTGCGGGTCGGCGATTGGCCGCCGGGCTTGCGTGTTTGTGGGTTCTGTATTGGCATGGTACTTAACTATGAGCAAGGTGCATGCCATCGCGATCGAGAAATGCGCCGAAAATAAATCACGAGTAAAGACAATAACTTAACAAAAGAATTATTGCTGGGCGGCAATAACGGCAAACGTGTCTTTCATTGAAACCGGCAATAATTACCGGGTACGGCAAGGTTGAAATACCGCTGACGCTGGATTCAACACGACAACCTAAACGGCATCGCAAATGAAATGAGGGGCAGTTGATTAATTTCAAAACGGATCTGTTTACACCCCGTTGCGCTTTACAATAAGGATTCCATGAACGCTTTGAACGAACCCTACGCCAGAATTTTCCTGTTGAGTCATATGCGCGCCTTTACCAGTCTGGCTGGGCATATACTCGGCTCGCATCCGCAGATCAATGGCTATTACGAAATGCATCTCAGCTATGAATATGCCGCTGCGCTGGATCGTCAGCTTGCGGCGTTTCAGCAAAGTGATGTATTCAAGCCAAACAGCCGTTACCTGTTCGATAAGTTATTGCATAACGATTATTGCTTAATGCCTGAACGGCTGGATATGGTCGAATGCAAAATCCTGCTCTGCTTGGCGCAGCCGGAACACACCATCAAGAGCATTGTGCATTTATTTGCGCAAAAGGAAGTCGTGGATATATATGTATCGCCAGTGAAAGCGGCGCAATACTACATCGAACGCGTCAAAGCATTGGCCGAGTTCAGCAGCGTGAACAAACAAAGCTATTACTATTTTGATGCAGCACTATGGCAGCAGGCACCGGAACGCTTGTTGCCTAAGCTCACGCAATGGCTGGAACTGGAGTCGCCCTTAAGCGAGCGCTATCAAACCTTCAGCTACACGGGCAAAGCCATCAAAGGCGATTCGTCTCAACGGATTCATAGCGGAAGCATCGATAAAGCCAAAAGCGATTATTCGCATATTGCGATCCCGCAAGATGTGCTACGCGTAGCGCAACAGGTTTACCAGGAATGTCGGCAGCAGATAATTGAAAATGCAGTTGATTCAGTACTAGGTTAATCGCTGGATTTAGAACAAGCGATCCCAAACATCGCGCTCCGCCCGGTAATGAATCAGGGCTTCGATGATTTGCTGTTTGCGTTGCGCGCGATGTTCGGTGGAGCGAATCTGGCACCAAGCGAGGGCGCTCTCGCCAAAGTTGCGGTCGATGTTGTGAATGAAGGCGCGTACTTTTTGCAACGAATTCGACATAGCCGCAGAGCCTTGCCACCAATGATCGTCGTCGAATACAAGATCCTGTAATTGCCGACTTTTATCGACGATTGCATCATGCTTTTGTTGGTAGAGCGCCAGCAATTCTGTTTCTTTTTGCGCAATGATGGCGGTAATTAGATCCGCATCGAAAGGCTGGTTTACATCCGCTTGTTTAACCAACTCTTCTGTTGCAAACAGCATCAGGTCACCAAAAAATTGGCGCTCGAATTCGTTGGATAAATCCACGCTTTCTTGGCCCAACTCCACGCCGGGGCGGAAGTCGTCGTCGAGTCCCGCAGTGGTGGTGCGGCGATGCAAGTTGGGCATATTAAACGCAGCGAAATGTTCTTGGATTTCCGCTGCAATCAAGCGCCCGGCAGTCGGGCCGGACATACGCAGCCGCAAGTGGCCAAAGGGGATGATGTATTTCAGACCGGCATAGTTGACGATGGTGTTGCCGGGATAAATGGTGCGTGCCGGGGTGAGCTGCGTAAAGCCGCTGCCGTAGGAAAACCAAGTTTTGCGCGTCAGATGTTCGCCAAAAAAGAAAGCGTTGAGACGCTGCGCAAAATCCTTCAGGCAAGCGCCATGATCATGCACACCTTCCAGTCGGCATTGGTAAGGAAAGCTTGTTGGCTGGTTTTCAAAACCAAATAATTTGGCTAGGTCGTGATAGGCGGCGTCGCCTGGTCGTTGTGCTGGTAAGCCATGAAATTGGCAAGCTTGCGTAGCGCGCAAATTCGCCAGCCGGGTAAAAAAAGCGATGACATCATCGAGAAAATTCACGGCCATCACCGACGGCGATACCGGTGGATCACCCACCATCTTGCCGGTGAGCATCAAGGTGTCGGTGGTACTGAAAATCTTGTCGATAGTGTGAAAATAATTCAGCGCATAAACCACTTCTTCCCCGGCTGCGGTTTGGCGATTCACGCAAAAGGATTGGTCGCTATCGACTAGGTAATACAGGGTTTTATTGTTATTTTCGGTGAGCTGCAAAAACTTTAGATAACTGAGATTGCGATTAGCCGCTTGGCCTTTGAGGTAAAACTTTTCCCGAGGCTGGGTGGTGAGTAGATTGCCCAGTTGTTCGCGTTGCTGTGGGGGCAGGGCGTGCAGTAATTCATATTGCTCTTCCAAGCCGAAGTGCAACACCTGCAAGCCTTTGTCCCGGTACTCATCCACCAGCTCGATATGGCGTTGAATATTGCTTTCATCACGGCTGTCTTCAGCAACGATGATTTTAATTTTATCCCAAACGCCGGAGCTATTGCCGCCATAGTTAAATAGGGTGCACACCTGGTAGATGCTTTCGAGGCAGGCGCGCAGGTGGGGTGGGCGATCCGCGATAGGAATGCTGATGATAAAGTGATGGCGCGTATCGTCACCGCGTTGCGCAATCAACGCTTCTTGTTCGCGAAACAGCGATTGGTAGTTTGCCAGCAGGGAATGAAAATCTGCTGCATCGGACCACATAGCTTGTTCCAACAAGGGGTAGCAATGATCGTAGAGCTCGATGCGCGCGTGCACATCGGCTGACGGCGCAAGGTTTTGCAGTTGCGTGCCGAGCTCGGCCAGCCCCGGGATGCTTGCCTGGTAACGTGCAATGCAATCCTGTAAGTGCTGGGTGGCGGATAGCGTCATGCGCAATTAGCGACGTGAGGAATAATTCGGGTACGCATCTTGATCGATCATGATCTCGATGAGCTTGATGCCCTGATTGAAATCCATGGTTTCAGATAAGCCAGATAAGTCCTGCGCATTTTCCACTCGGACATGCTGAATGCCGAAAGATTGTGCCAGCATAGCGTAATCCGGATTGATGAAATCGCAATCGATGAAGCGATCCTGGTAGAGATGATGTTGATTTTTGCGGATCAGCCCCATGGTGCTGTTGTTGAACAGCACGATGTTCAGCGGGATGTCGTAATTCACCGCCGTCATGATTTCCATCGCGCACATATGGAAACCGCCATCGCCGATCATGGCGAACAGCGGTTGCTTGACTTCAAATCCCGCGCCGATGGCCGCTGGGATAGCGTGACCCAACGAAGAGACGCCGGTATTGGGAAAGAAGCGGTCTTTGGCGGATACGCGGTAAAAGTTTTGCGCGAACACAATGTTGTCATCGAACATCACCAAGCCATTGGGAAACTGTTGTTCCAGCCAGGCATACAGGGCGCGTACTTGATCGAACTGCTGATTGAAAATCGTCTCACCGGCAGCATCGGCCTGCGCTTGTGCGGAGGCGACGAAAGCGGCGATATCCAGCGGCGTTTTTGCCGCCAAATTTTGCTCTTCAATGGCGGCATCTAGAGCCTTTAAATAGGCACCAAGATCGGCATGCACCACCAGATCGGCGCGGAACACTTTTTCCAGTTGCTGGGCGCTATTGTCTACCTGGATCAATTTTTTTCCGGCCAATAAATTCTTGTCCCAGACATAACTGGTGCGCTCATTGAAGCCGGCCCCCAGCACCATTACGAGATCCGCTTCCTGCTGCAAGTAACGCATGGCGTGCCCACCGGAAGTAACGCCTAAACTGCCCAGCGATAGCGCGGAACGTTCATCGACAGCGCCTTTGGCTTTGAGGCTACTGGTGACCGGGATATTTAGGCGTTCGCTGATGTGGCGCAACGCATCCTGCGCGCCAGAACGGATGCAGCCATAACCCGCAATGATCAGGGGATGTTTAGCTGCGCGCAGCATGGCCACGCTTTGCGCAATACACTGCGACCCAATCAGTGGTTCGCTGGTAGCGCGGGCAAAGGAAATTTGATCCAGGATGTCTGCATCCACCAGCTCTTTTTGCACGTTATAGGGAATGCTTAACACCACCGGCCCAGGCGTTTTGGAAAGCAGATGTTTAGCCGCTTGGATCAGCACATTGGGCAGGTAATCCGTGCGCTCGATGAGCTTGTGGTAGCGCGTGATCCCGGCAAACAACGCCACCTGATCCACGCTACCGCCTTCGCCCGAGCTTTCTTGCAAACCGCCTTTGCCGAAGATATGCGTGGGCGCTTCGCCGGTAATAGCGATCACCGGCAGATGATCGGCATAGGCGCTGGCAATTGCCGTCACCAAATTAGTCGCGCCGGGCCCGGCGGTGGTGATGCAAGCGCCAACGCCGCCGGTGACCCGCGCATGCCCCCCGGCCATAAACGCCGCAGCCTGTTCGTGCTTCGCAAGAATCGAACGAATAGGGGAATCATAGAGCGCATCGTAAACCGGCAAAATATGCGACCCAGGAATGCCAAAAATGCATTTAACGCCGAGGTTTTCCAGGAATTTGACGAGGACTTCACTGACCGGAATTTTCATTGGTGCTTTAATTTTTAGTGCAAAGCAGAAGGATAACGGTACTGGTCGATGAATGGAACCCGGATAGAGCGACCCACGGATTAGGCGTTAACAATACCGGCCAACCAGCTTTGCACCAATTCGGCAATTTTTTCATCTTTTACATTCGTTTTTTGCAACGATTGCCAGGTGGAAAATTGCAAGCAGTGGCGCAGCGTAAGCTGCAATTGCTTCTTGATACTGTGTGATTGCTGCCATGCTTTCAGCAAATCATCGCTCACCATGTCGAGGTAGGCTTGAAACTGGCCCATGGGTTTTTGTAGTGCCTTGAGCTGATCCAGATCGCGATAAGCCGCAGTCCACATTTTTTCAGTCTGGCGATAGTAACGATAAAAGGCTAGCAATGCCGTTTGGCTGCGTTCACTGGCTTGTTGGAGTTCTGCCCAGTCAGCCATGTTCGGTGGTGGATGTAGTCCCAGATAGTGTGAAGTACAAGCCTCAAACAAGCTGGCATCGTCTGGAAAATGGCGATAGACGGTCAGCCGTTGTACCCCGGCTTTTTCCGCGATGGCTTTAATGGATGTCTTGGCCGGACCCAATTCCTCATGCAATTGCACTGTGGCTTCGACAATCCGTTCTCTGGTCTCATCCTGCTGTTCTGCACGGAGTGTTTTGTTGTATTTACGCTTATCCATATTGAGTAAACATAGCTGTTTATTTAATTATTGACAAGTCCGAATGCTCCGCCTAAAGTTGTATTGGTTAAACATGAGTGTTTAACCAATATAGCGATTGACCAAATGCAGCGTTTTATCACGTGCCCATTAACTAAAAAGGAAAACATAATGACCATTACCAATAGCCAGTCAGGAACGAATGTGCATGAAATTTCCGATGGAATTTACCGTATCAATACCCCGGTGGTGTTTGAGAATGGAATGGGCTTTTCATTTAACCAGTACCTCATCAATGACGATGAACCCTTATTGTTTCATACCGGCCCACGCAAAATGTTTGCGCTGGTGCGTGAAGCCGTTGCTAGTATCCTGCCGGTTGAGCGGCTGCGTTATATTGCTTTTTCACATTACGAGGCAGACGAATGTGGCTCACTGAATGAATGGCTGGCGGTTGCGCCGCAATCCAATCCGCTCTGCGGTATGGTTGCGGGCATGGTCTCTGTGGCTGATGTTGCGGATCGCGCTCCGCGCACCATGAACGATGGCGAAGTGCTATCACTAGGCAAGCATCGCGTTCGTTGGACGGATACACCACACCTACCTCACGGATGGGAGTGTGGCGTATTGACTGAGGAAAGTACGCGGACTTTGTTGTGTGGTGATTTGTTCACGCAGGGCGGCAATGATCATCCTGCGGTTACCGAATCGGATATCCTCGGGCCAAGCGAAGCGTTTCGTGCGCAAATGGATTACTTCTCTCATACGAGAAATACTCGCGAGATGTTGGAACGCCTGGCAGCAACTGCGCCAACAACACTAGCTTGTATGCATGGCAGCGCATGGCATGGTGAAGGCGACAAACTTTTACGGGCACTTGCAGATTCGTTGTCAGCGTAATATTTTCATAATTAACACCAAAACCGCTGAGAGAAAAATTCGGCGTGCAGAGAATGCGATAATAGAGGCTGACCTCATAAAATCAGATTGATATTCGCATGCAAAACCGCGCCGTCATTTTCGACGATGTTTTTTCAAAAGCATTGCAGTCCTTGCAGTGCAACGCAGTGGATACCAAACTTGCCCAGGTGGCGGCCCTGCGCGCAGATTGGCTAGACGGTAAACTGGCTTGCAGTGGCAGCACAACGCCGGTGTTGCCGATCCCCGTCCCAGGCCGCCCAGAAAAGCCTGTGTTGGTTTCTGCGCTGTTGGTAGAGAAGCGCAAACTCTCCACGCCAGAAGGCCGGGCGGCGTTAATCCACTCGCTGGCGCATATCGAATTCAACGCAATCAACTTAGCGCTGGATGCGGTGTACCGCTTTCGCGATTTGCCGCAACCGTACTACGGCGATTGGCTACAGGTGGCCGCGGAAGAAGCGGCTCACTTCAGCTTGCTGCGCGCGCATTTGCGCACGCTGGGTTTTAACTACGGCGATTTCTCTGCGCACAACGGCTTGTGGGATATGGCGGTGCAGACCGATGCTGATCCACTGGTACGCATGGCCTTGGTGCCCCGCGTACTGGAAGCACGCGGGCTAGATGTGCTGCCAGCGATCATGCAGAAACTAAAATCTGCGGGTGACCCCGCAGCCGCAGCGATGCTGGCAATCATCCACGCGGATGAAATCGGCCATGTAGCCATCGGCAATCGCTGGTATGCCTATCTATGTAATGAACGCGGCTTGGAACCTGTCGCGACTTTCCGCAAGCTGTTGCGCGAATACAATGCGCCGAAACTACGCGGGCCGTTTGATACCGTATCCCGACAGGCTGCAGGATTTAGCGCAGCAGAGATGAAGATGTTGGAAGACTTTGCCGAGTAATTTAATTGGGGTCAGAGTCGAATTAAATTACCCTCTTGTTCGTCGTTCTTAAAAACAATCGGGGCCACATTTGCGGCCCCGATTGTTTTTTAAGTCTTGCTAACGATCAATCACGCTCACCGTCGTCCCACTCCCGCCCATTGCGAGCTGCGGGCAGAATTTCGAACGTTTGATTATCGCCATGCTGCTGGGTGTAGAACACGCGCCACCCATCCCGCAAGGCGTGTGGACGCTTAGCACCCAGCAAGCCATGCACGCTCGCATCGCCATCGGATACATGGATACCGGTGATCTCGTTATCGCCGTCGTTATTGAAACCGGAAACCGCAGAACCTAAGTAAGAATCCAATGTGGCCGATGGATCGCGGCCCAAAGCAAGGATGCGATCCGGTTGCGCGCCATCAGCGTAGTTATGTTTGACGTCGAACATGAAGCCCGAGTCGAAGGCGTTGCGCTGGGCGTGCAAGGTATCGCCGGCATCTTCAACGAACACTAGTTTGTCGGCGCTCCAGAAGGCGACGTTATCGAAGCCGGAGTGCGCAGCATCACCCTTATAGAACATCGACAGTTTGCCTTTATTGGCAGAAGGCGAGGACTGCACCAGTTTCAACACGGAACCGAAGCCACCGGTATCGACGGCTTGTGTTTGCATATCGGTATCGCCGGTTTCGTCAAAGTAAAACTCGCGGAACTGCGTGCCGGGACGGAACTGACCATTTTCCGGACGTTTGAATGGTGTCGCGTGATGGGCCTTAGCCATGGCATTGGCGTTGAATGCGACGTTACCATCAACATCGGTATTATGGATCGTGATCCAGTTCGTATCAAAAGTCTTGCCGTAAGTATGCAGATCCTTCGCGTCTTGCGACTGGATGTCGGCATCGGCTTGACCCGCGTGAAACTCAATCGCTTGGCCGGGATTGGCCAGCGACATCACTTGCAAAGCTTGCAGCTTGCCGCCCTTGGTCATATCGTATTTGTCGTTAGGCACAAAACGATAAACGAAGCTGTTAGCTTGGCGCGCTTTATTGTTGATGACACCTTTCGATCCACCGGCATCTTCCACGATCCAGACATTGCCGTCCTTGTCATTTTGGATACCTTCATAACCGCCACGGCCCATGGCGCCGGAAATATCCTCGGCCACTGCGGTGGTGCTGGTATTGAATTCAGCGGGGGCTTGCCATACGCCACCGGCACTGCCAAATTCGGCGGTCAGCAACAGACGCTGCGCAAATGGGTTCCAGGTAATGCCATCGAAGGTCGGCAAGTTGTTGCCGTTGACGTCCTTATCGGCGATCAACGTTACGCGATGCGCCACATCTGCATCCAAGTTGACGCGAGTTACATAACCACCAGTACCTTGCTCATGCCCTTGAAACAGGAAGTGCTCACCATAGTTGTAATTGCTGTCGGAGCCGTTTTGGCGATCCAAAATTAGATACACATTTTTGTCCGGCTCGGTCTTGTTCGCTTCCTTCAGCGCCGGGTTGGTCGGCAACATCGTACCGTTATTGTCGTAGCCGTAGAACGTGTAATTGGCGGTTGGATTTTCCAATGCCATATTGCCACGGGCAACGACCGTTTCAATCAATTCTGGCGAGAGTACATTCGGCGCAGACATGCCGACGACTTTAGCGTTTGCATTCAGCACTGGGGTTAATCCGGCAGCTTGGCTACAACCAGCCGAGAAAATTGCAGCGATACTCAGTGCAAGGGTAATGCTCTGTTTACTTTTCATCACAACGACTTCCTTTCGCAAAATTTGGGACAAGGTGTTGGTTCCATACGAAACACACCCAATCCGGGTGATTTCGAGTGAATAAAATTACAGATCACAGTTGTCGCGGAGATGGCGCGGAGATGAAGGTTTTTTGACTGCAGAGTATTTAATTGGGGTCAGAGTCGAATTAATTTTCACCTTATCTCATGAAATGCGCTGCTGACTATCAACTGAATTGTTTCTCATTTCCTGAAATGAGAGCATAGGCTTTTATCCGCTGATAATTCTCAATCCATCGACGCCATGTCTCGCTTCGCCGCCATCGATTTTGAAACCGCCAATAATGCTCGCGACAGCGCCTGCGCGCTGGGCGTGGTAGTGGTCGAGCAGGGCGTTATTGTCGATCGTCTCTATGCCTTGATTCGACCGCCCACCCGTGAGTTTTTATTTACGCATATTCATGGCTTGAGCTGGGAGGATGTGAAGCGCGCGCAGACATTTGATGTGGTGTGGAACGAGATGGCGCGCGAATTGGCTGGCGTGGAGTTCTATGGCGCACACAATGCACCGTTCGATAAGGGTGTGCTCAACGCCTGTTGCAATACCTATGATCTCGCGCTGCCGACACAGCCGTTTGTGTGCACCGTGCAACTGGCACGCAAGTTATGGGATGTTCGTCCGACCAAGCTGCCGGATGTGTGCAATTACCTCGGTATCGATTTGCGCCACCATCAAGCCGATTCGGATGCGGAAGCGTGTGCGCGCATCGTGATGGCAGCGCAGCTTACCGGCTGGCGTTTTTCAGCATGAGTTTGAAAGAAACTGGGATGTTCAAACCGCTCACCGGCTTGTAGGGTGCCGTTTTCATTGTGTCGGTGGTGGAGGGAAATCGGGTCAACGTTGAATTAAAATGAATAGCAACTCACTCATCCCAAAAGTTTCTTGCTTCATCACATGATCATCCACTGCTCGAAAAAATTCGCCGCCAAGCTCCCTGGGGCCTCACCGACGCCGCTGGAAGAAATCAGCCCGCTGGGCAGTTGGCACGGCCACCTCTTCACCCTCGACCGACGCCAGTGCGTGATGTTTATTCACGATGCAACGGGCTATGCACTTTTTTTGCCCGGCCTGCGCAAGGAGCAGTTCGCAGTGTTGGGCGAATGGTTTCGATCGCTTTACCTGGCGTCGCTCGCGACATTCGGCTGCCCGGATACGCAGATCAAGAAAGTGGAGCTGGCGCTTGGGCCGATTCGTTTCGAGACGGCGACCGACCGCTCGGTGCAGGGTTCGTTGCGCGTGGCGAAGCAGGAGTTGGAGGCCTTCGCGTATCAAGCGCCGAACGTGATGGACCTGGACCCGTTGGCGGTCTCATGCAAGATTAGTCATCGACCGGCGTCGGTTTATGGAAAATGGCTGTGGCCGGATCAGGCGATGCTAGAGGCGGTGGCGCGGTTGTAGTCAGCGGGGGTTTGAGATTTGCCTATTTTGCCTACCGTGTGTTTGTATTTTCCGGCAATTCCAAACGGCCGCACTTCTCCAATAAACTAAAAGGGTTGGACTCCAATTCTTATTCAGTCAGATAAACAAGTAAGTTGAATTGCCGCTTGCAAATACCCTAAACCGAATGTATTCGCTATTCGCGAATAGCGAATACAGACCAAAACGTACTTAAAAAAGTATTGTAATCTAGCTGAATCTATTGTATTTTCGTATTTCGCGAAACAAGAAAATACATTTTAATGGAACACGCCCATGCGCCGCCCTGTTAATCGCCAACCTGCGCTAAAGTCCCAGGATTTATACCTGTTGCTGGCCCTGCTCGCCAGGCGTGGCGAGGGGTTGACGTACCCCGAGCTGGCGGCTTTTACCGGCTTGTCCATGTCGGAGGTGCATGGCGCTTTGAAGCGGGCTGAGCAGGCGCGTCTGCTGGCCTTTATGGATAAGCAGCCGCGTATCATTGTTCCGGCATTCAAGGAATTCTTGTTCCACGGTGCCCGCTATGCATTTTCGGCCGCAAGGGGCGGGATGGTGGGTGGCGTCCCCACGGCCTATGCGGCAGCGCCGCTCAATGCCTTGATTGCGCCTTCGGCTGATCCACCACCGGTGTGGCCGCATGCTGAGGGCAGCGCGCGCGGCATTGCGCTGTATCCGCTTTATCCGAGTGCGCCAGCGGCGGCGCTGCGCAGCCCGGCGCTGTATGCGAATCTGGCCTTGTTCGATGCCTTGCGCATGGGCAATGTTCGCGAGCGCAACCTGGCCGAAAAATTATTCGAGGAGCAGTTTTGAATCCGCGCGATCCCAATGTTTTGCTGCTGGAAGTGGTGGCAGAGGCGCTGGGCGAGTTGTGCGATAAGCTGCTTTTTGTGGGCGGCTGCGCAGCGGGGGTGTTGTGCACGTCGCCCAATGCACCGCCGCCTCGTGTGACGTATGACGTGGATCTGGTGGCGGAAGTGGCGGCGCTCGCTGCCTACCATGCACTGGAGAAGCAGTTTGCCCAACGCGGTTTCAAGCGTGATATGGCGCAGGACGCGCCGATTTGCCGCTGGCGACTGGGCGAGGTGGAAGTCGATCTGATGCCGACGGACGAGCGCATTCTGGGCTTTGCCAATCGCTGGTACCCGTTGGCAATCGCGAGTGCATCCTTGGTGTCATTGCCAAGCGGCAGGAAAATTCGTTTGATTTCTGCGCCGGCCTTTCTTGCCACAAAGCTGGAAGCCTTTGCCTCGCGGGGGATGAGCGATCTGATGACCAGTCATGATTTCGAAGACATCATCAATGTGATCGATGGGCGCCCCGGCATTGAGGTGGAGGTTGCCGATGCGGGTGGCGAGCTTGCGGATTATCTGGCTGCCCGCTTTTCCGAGATTATGCTCGATCCAAATTTTGAGAACACGCTGCCGGGTCTGGTGGTGTACGACGAGATATATGAAGACAGGATTCGCCGTGTGCGCGAACGTATAAATCGAATCACGGCCACGGGTACAAGATGAACACCTTAAGCATCGTCCAAAAACTCTGGAACTACTCAACGTCTTGCGCGACGACGCAAATAATTGGGGCCAGAATAATTGAGGTCAGAGTCGAATTAATAACACTAAGTAGAATAGCCGCCACCCTGTAGCGCCGGCTTCCAGCCGGCATCAACCCAAGCTAGCAGCTAGTCCCGATCAGATGCCTTAGCGTGCACCATCACCTGCCCAATGGTATGCGCCTCGGGCGCATACTTTTGCATCCCCCAGCCACTGGCAAAAACCAGCACAGCCGTAATCGCAAATGGCCAAGCCGTGCGCTTGATCGCAGTCTCCAGCCAATGCTGCGACTCCATCCCGCGCAAGCGCCGGTACAAGCCCACCGTGAGCACACCGTCCACCAATAACTCGGCGAACAACAACGGCGCGCTATACACCACCCGCATCGAAGCTCATAGCAAATAAGCTGGGCTTTTCCCCTGCAAAGGGCAGGGCGATGCTGCGGTAGGATGACAGTAGCTAAGTACAACAAAAAAGGCATGGCGATGGGGGATACCAGCAAGCAGGATAAGCGCGCGTTCGACGCTATTCATGCGCATTGCTCCAGCCGGGTTGATTTAGCCTATATAATTACGCCAACAACACCCGCCACGCCTCTCCATGGAAGCGCACCAGGCGGGTTACTTTTTTGTGGGGTAGGAAAATGAAGTTTTCCAAACCGCCACTTTCCATCGAAGCTCAAGTCCAGCACCTCAAGCAACGCGGCTTGGTCATAGCAGACGAAGCACGCGCAAGGTACTACTTCGCGCATCTAAATTATTACCGCCTCCGTGCTTACTGGTTGCCATTAGAGGCGGATTCCAAACAGCACGCTTTCAACGACGGCGCAAGTATCAAAGCCCGTGAATGCGGCAATGGCTGGGGAGGGATTTCAGTATAAAGCGATGGCGTGCCGTATTACGGGCTTACCAAGCTAGTCTCAACAGAGACTGACGATGCGATTGTAAAATCTGCGCTGCGCACGTGCCCATTGCTACACTGCAACCCCCGCTATTCATGCTGTAAACCTCCGCAAAGTCGAAATTCGCGAACATCTGATCGTAGGTCTGGCTAACGTAGTCATAGTAGTAGTGAAGCATAACTTCCGAGATATCGTCAGCTTGGTCTATAGTGGTTTGATAGCTATGCCAAATAGCTATGCCAAAAGGCATATTTCCCAGGCCTTTTTTTCATGAGTTAATGATTGGGGGGGGTAGCGACAGTCTAGGGAGGCTAGAAGCGAGGCGGCGAGCAAGACTTCTACCCTATATGAATCTATAAATCGACAATGGCGCGCGGCCAGCAACCGAACGCAATTTTTGCAGGCGCGCTGAACTTCAGGGATGAATTGCAAAAAAAGAAAGCGTGTATTTTGCGATTGAAACGCTAATTTATTCGTTTCTTTACCATTACCTAGAGAGGGACGTTATGTCAAAAAAACTGGTAGGGGGGTTGGGTTGGGTGCGCGATTTACCGGATTTTCGTGATCATCACGCGGACAGCAAGGAGGTTGATGAAATTTTGAAAAAATCACGCGCGTTGAAAGCGGTGCAGAAGAAATTACCCACGAGTATTGATCTCGCCAAGTGGTGCTCACCGGTCGAGAATCAAGGCGAAATCGGTTCCTGTACTGCCAATGCCGGCGTGGGTTTGATGGAATACTACCAGCGGCGCGCCTACGGCCAGCATCTCGATGGATCGAGATTGTTTCTATATAAAGCGACGCGTCAACTTCTTGGCTGGAAAGGCGACGACGGCGCGTATCTGCGCAGCACCATGAAAGCAATGGTGCTGTTTGGAATTCCGCCGGAACGCACTTGGCCCTACAAGGAAGCCGACTTTAATATCGAGCCACCGGCGTTCTGCTTTGCTTACGCGCAAAGCTATCGAGCGATGCGCTACTACCGTCTCGATCCGCCCGGTACGACTGCTTCCGCACTGCTAAAAAATATACGCGCCAGTTTGGCGGCGGGTCTTCCCGCCATGTTCGGTTTTACGGTATACAGTTCAATTCCAGCGATAGGAGATGGAACTGGCGACATACCGTTTCCCACCGCGTCAGACAAGCCTGAGGGTGGGCACGCCGTGGTCGCCATTGGGTATGACGACGCCCGCAAAATCGGTGCGCATCGCGGCGCCCTTAAGATCCGAAATTCCTGGGGTAAGGAATGGGGTGAAAACGGTTATGGCTGGTTGCCTTATGCCTACGTGGAAAACGAGCAAGCCGATGATTTCTGGTCGCTGGTGGATGCGGGCTTTGTGAATACCCAGTTGTTTGAGTAAAGCTAACGATCTGGATACAACAACCGTTTATCAACGGTGTATTGAATATGAGGCATTGACTATTATTTCGGTATTACTCCATCAGCGGGGGGAATCATGTATGTCAGGGGAATAGTAACAATTTTAATGCTAGCGTGCGTCATACTTCAGGGTTGCGCCAATTTGCGTAGCGGGGGAGCTCCAGAGCCCTCGTTTGATATCAATTCTGACCTGGAGAAGCTGGCGTTGGAATTCGAGAGCGGAACCAATATCACCAACTTCTACAAGGCGCCCAGCAAGGATGCGCGCAACCGCTTCGTTACAGGGCGTTTGGTGCAGATCGATCTACGGTATTTACAATTTATCCGGGCGCTGACGGCCGACAAGCAACAGCTAGATTCGGCTACTGATATTGCCAATCTGACACTAAACCTCGCAGGCACGCTGGTTGGAGGAGCTCGCGCCAAGACGAATCTCGCTGCGCTGGCCGCCGGTATCAGTGGATCCAAGGCCATTATCGACAAGGATTACTACTACGAGAAAAGCATTGACGCACTGGTTGCCACAATGAATGCGAAACGCAAGGAAGTCTTGGTTGGGATGTTGAAAGGCCTCACGCTGCCTCTTGATTTCTATTCTTTTGAAACTGCCGTTATTGACCTTAACGAGTACTACCTCGCAGGCACTTTAAACGGTGCACTTCGATTCATTCATAGCGAAGCAGTTAAAAGCGAGACAATCAGCGACAAGGACATTAAGGAAGTACGCTACAAGTTGACATCTCCTACGCTTGCTCAAATTGACGATTTGAAACGCCTGACCGATGACCTTGGTGACAAAAAATGGACCCTTGAAAAAGCTAATAATGCACTAAGAGCACTCGGCGTAAATGAGGCCGATCTTCCAACGATTCTGGATGATAAAGATGGCAAGCCGGGAGCGAAACGCAAGCTTAAGCAAATGATAAGCGAAGCAAAGAACCTGGCTGATAGCGATGCCCGCACAGCAGCGCTTAAGAAGATAAGTGATGTGTTCGATCAAGCGCTCAAATAGCGGGATTATTTTCATTCGTTAGATACAGAGAGGAGGAAGCCATGGATGAATACATCGTTGAAATTGACGGCGGGATTTCATTGACAGAGATCGAAAATGCAATTCAGGGGGAAGAGGCGATCGGTGCTGAGTTCTTGCGTAGCGGTATCTCCTACCATGAGAATGCGATTACAAATTTGGCCACGTTTAACGACTTGCCGCCTGGCCAGCGTCCGCAGAAAGACGTGGTGCTAGTCAAGCAGGGTGATCCTGCCCCGTCTGGTAAGAAAAATATTTGGGCAGGCGTCATGCTGGTTTCTGGATCAAATATGGCTGTTAGTGCCTATCGGTAGGTATTCCATCGAGGTCAAGTTGTTCGTTGCGGGGCGTCTTAAAACATCCAACTTATGCGCTTGAACGGCAGTGCTTTTAGCAGCTTACATCGCGGGCGTAACGGTAATTTAGGAAAAGCTAGGCATTGCGTGAGTCCATTATCCGTAACGCTCACGCGCACAATAAAGCATTAACCATCGCCCTATTTCTGCATGTTTGATATTTATTAGAAGGAGGCATCATGGCTGCACCATTGGTTCGACCTATCGTCATGTCGATCTATGAAGTCAACGGGCAGCGTGTATTGATGCCTGAACGCATGGCGCGCTCGACGCCCGACATGAAAAAAGCAATGTACGACATTCGTGCCGATGTGGAGGCGGCGGGCGGCAAGTTTGCTTTGTCGGATCTGTTCCGAAGCTATGATATGCAGTTGCAGGCGCATCTCGATTTTACCAGCGGCAAGAAAAAGGCATTCAGCCCACCGCCCGGCGGCAGCATGCACGAATCCGGACGCGCTTTCGATGTCGATCTCAAAGGGCTCAAGATGACGCTTAGCGATTTTTGGCAGATCGCAAAGAAATGGAGCGTTGTGCCGATCATCGCGACACCCGATTCAAAGGCATCTGAGGCATGGCACTTCGAATGCCGAGGCAGCCACCAGCTTGTTTATGACTACTACAAGGCGGGAAAAGGCACCAATTTCAAACCAGCAGCAGCCATGGCGGCGAGCGCCATCGTCAGCGCAGGACTGAAGCATGATCGGTTCGCCGACAAGGAAGACGTGGCATATCTCCAGTCCGGACTCATCCGACTTGGCGAAGCGATCGGAAGCATCGACGGCGAGTTGGGTCCAAAAAGCAATGGCGCACTCGGTAGCCTCGGACTTGCAGGCATTAGCCGAGCCGAGCAGCTACAAGGGCTCGACATACTGTTGCAACAGAAGTTTCCCGATGAATTTTTCGACAATACTTCTGAAGAAATCGGGCACTTGGTATAGGGGCTACCCTAATAGTGGCGCGAATCAAATGCGTGGAGAATCGTTGGAACCATCCCCGCACCCGCCACCGATTCCTACGACATTTGCCCATAGGTTTGGCTAGCGCTGCCGAGGTAACAGTACAACTGAGCCGCAGTGGTCTTGGATATCAGCGTTAGCTAGGTTTAGAGTCAAATTGTTTCCGGCGCATACTTTTGCATCCCCCAGCCACAAGTGAGAATCAGCACAGCCGTAAGTGCAAATGGCCAGGTCATGGCGTTTCAGGGGTGATCGCAA